>NZ_NALQ01000028.1:0-60491 GCF_008680225.1 Prevotella sp. LMAG:51
CATGAACTGCATCACGGAGTTATGGCCGTAGGTATGTCCGAAACATCCGGCGAATACCGCCCAATAGGCATAGCGGCGCACGTCGTAGTCCTGCCAGCGAGGAGCTGAGAAATCGTGCAGTCCCTGCGGAATGTCCTCATACGAAGGTTCACCGTCGATTACAGGTTTCAGTGGCTTCTTCTCAAAGCTCATGTCCACATAGCGCCAGTTGTCCTCCTCGGTATTGTCCTTTATGGTGTAGTCGCCGTCACCATTGCGCTGTCCGTAGCGGCGGTGACCGCTCTGAAACATGTTGAAGTCCATCCACTCGCGGTCGTTAAACCATCTTGCCGACGTGGTTCTGCCTCTTGGGTGGAAAGTCATGATATGGCGGTTGTCGTATTTCTTTATGGCACGGGCCAGAGCGTCCCACACTTCAGGCGACTTGTCGCCGAGAATGTCTCCGCCTATCATCCAGATGATGTTCGGCTTGTCCTTGTATCTCTCACCCAGGAACTTGCCGTAGGCAACAGCCTTCTTCACGTCCATCTGGCCGATCATAGACCCCCAGATGCAGTCCATGGCGATATATATTCCGTTGTCGGCAGCGCGGTCTATGATGTAGTCCAGGTGTTCCCAGTATCCGTAGACACCCGGCTTTGACACCTTGCTGAAGTCGAACTCCTTGTTGTTGGCCTGCTGACCATAAACGTTGAAGGTTGGAATGGCGTTGAGCACCTGTATCTGCTCCACGTTGTAGCCCAGTTCGCGCTCTTTGGCGAGGAAATATTCAGCCTCGTCGCGGTTCAGCCTTTCCGGCAGCAGCCATGCGGTGTTGCCGAGCCAGAAAAACGGTGTGCCGTTCTCGTGTATGAGATAGCGCTGGTTTGCCGATACTTTCAGTTTGCCGTTAGACCATGGTTTGTATATGGTCTTCTTGGCAGCGTTTGCCATTGTCGTGGCGAGCAGCATGAAGGCTGCGATAAATAGGGATTTCTTTATTGTCATATTGTATTCGTTATTTTTCTTATATAATAAGAGTTTGTCAGTTTTTCGACTTCAGTTCTATCGTCTGTCCCTTCTTGGTCGGTATGTCATAGACGTAAGACTTTCTGAGTTCTGGCATCTTCTCGATCTTTTCGGGATGGTTGATCTGCTGCTTCACGTTTGTCGGTGTGACGAAGAGTGGGTTGGGATTCTTGCCTTTGGCAGTCCGGAGTCCCTTGCCTGTGAGCGGTACGGCAGACCGTATGCGTAGGTTGCCGCCGTTTTCCGACTTTATCACAGCTTTCACGATGTTGTTCTCCTTCCATGTCATGCTCACCTCAAAACCGCCGCGTGCTTTCAGTCCGCTTACCGTTCCCTCCTTCCATGCGTCGGGCAGGGCAGGGAGCAGATATATGAAACCGTCGTGGCTCTGCATCAGCATCTCGGCGATGCCGGCGGCGCATCCGAAGTTTCCGTCTATCTGGAATGGCGGATGGGCGTCGAAAAGATTGGCATAGGTACCGCCTTTCTTCTTCTCGTTGCGCACCAGGGTTAGTTGGTCGCCGATGAGCTTCAGGGCATGGTTGCCGTCGAGGAGTCTCGACCACAGACACACCTTCCATCCCATGCTCCATCCCGTAGAGGGGTCGCCGCGATGAATCAGCGATGTGCGAGCTGCCGAAGCCAGTTCCGGTGTGCGGAACGGCGAAATCAGATTGCTTGGATACAGACCGTAGAGATGCGACACGTGTCGGTGTATGTCGTCGGGATTGTCCCAGTCGTCTTTCCATTCCTGCAACTGTCCCCAGCGTCCGGTCTGCAGAGGCAGCAGTCCGTCGAGCTTCTCCTGCAGACTGTCTGTGAATGCCTTGTCACCCTTGGCTCCGAGAATCCTCGATGCCTCTATCACATGGCTGAAGAGGTCGGTCAGCAGTTCGTTGTCCATCGTCACTCCGGCCGCCGTGGTGGCCTTGTGGAGATGCGGGTTCTCTGGCGACAGCGACGGACATATCATCCAGTTCCTGCCCGATGGATTTTTCACCATTATCTGGTTGAGGAATCGTGCCGCACCGCACATTATCGGATACACGCTGCTCAGGAAGCCCTTGTCGCCGGTATATAGATAGTGTTCCCACAGATGCTGGCTCATCCATGCCCCTCCCGTTGGCCATAGTCCAGAGGGAGCCTTGTCGATGGCTCCTGTCACTCGCCATAGGTCCGTGTTGTGGTGGAGCACCCATCCGTCAGCGCCATACATTATGCGGGCAGCGTCGCGTCCCGTCTCGCTCACGTCCTTGATGAGCGAGAAGAGCGGCTGGTTCAGTTCCGTGAGATTCGCCACTTCAGCCGGCCAGTAGTTCATTTCCAGATTTATGTTGCAGGTATATTTGCTGTCCCACGACGGCATCATCTTGTCGTTCCACAGTCCTTGAAGTGTTGGCGGCTGTGTGCCGGGTTGCGATGTGGAGATGAGCAGGTAGCGTCCGAACTGGAAGTATGTCTCTACAAGGTGTTCGTCGTTGTGACTCTTGAAATTCTGTATTCTCCAGTCCGTTGTCTTGTCGGCAAACTTGTCGTTGCCCAGGTTGAGGCTCACACGGTCAAACTGCTCCTTGTATAGTGCCACGTGCTCCTTTTTCAGTCTGTCGAAACCACTGTCGAGAGCTCTTCTCAGAGTGCTCTCCGAGAGTAGCGTGTCGTTTCCGCTGATATCGTTGTATTTCTTGAAGTTTGTGGCGATGGTGAGGAATATGGTGGCTTCGTCAGCATCCTTTATCTGCAGCACACCGTCTTTGCTTCTGATTGTTCCACCCTTTAGCTGCGCCGTGGCGCGTCCGGTGAACTGCACCTTTCCCTTCAGTCCCTCGTGCCATCCGCTGATGCCGCTGAGCACAATCTCGTCGCCTTCCGACCTCACGCTGACGTCCTGCTGTGGCGATGTCATCTGGGCGTTGCATGTTATCATTCCCTTCTTGCTGGCAGAGAGCTTCACCATGATCACATTGCCGCTCAGCGACGATATGTATTCGCGTCGGTAGGTCACGCCATTGGCCTTGAACTGAGTCACTGCCCTTGCCGAGTCGAGACTCAGTTCGCGGCGGTAGTCAGAATACTCTTCCAGTCCGGGAAAACTTACATACAGGTCGCCGAAGGGCTGGTATGGCATTCCGGAGTTCGTCTTTGCCATGACATGAGCCGTAGCCATGTCTTGCGCCTCCTTGTATTTGCCCTGCCACACCAGTTCTCTCACCCGGGGCAGGTATTCCCGAGCCTCCGGGTTGGCGTTGTTGTTGGGGCGTCCTGCCCAGATAGTCTCTTCGTTGAGTTGCAGACGGTCGGTGGCAGGAGTGCCGTAGACCATCGCTCCCAACCGGCTGTTGCCCAAAGGCAATGCTTCCGTCCACATTGCTGCAGGCTTGTCATACCACAGTATGTGGCAGTTTCCGGTCTTTGTATCGTTGCCTTTTGCGAGTGTCGTCGTGGCGGCAAGAGTCAAGACCGCGGCTGATAGTATTATTGCTTTTTTCATCTCTTCTGGTTGGTGTGATTTCTTTTTTGTCTATGTTGCTTGTTTCCGGTTATGAAGACATTATGATAATGTCAGGATAATCCATGTCTTTAATTTGACGTTGCTTCACCGCTTTTGTACCTATCGGTCTGCATCCGAGGGTAGGGATAACCATGACAAACATCCCCCCAAATGGAAATTCTGAAAATTCTTCATAAACCGTCAGATCGTCAGGTTTTTGCTGTAACGCATTTATATATTGGCTGTTGGCGACCAGATGGTTGTTTTCGATTGTCTGGATGGTTCGTTGTCATAAGCTGACATAGAGCGCTCCACATCTTCGGCAACGCCACATTCCTGACAGCCACAATGTTGTAAAAGGTAAATAGTCCATCTCCCATTTCTCACGTCTTGCCCCTGATTTGAAACAAAATTAGAGGTAAGTTGCCCCTGATTTGAAACAAAAAATATTCTTTTTGCCCCTGATTTGAAACAAAAAAGTTGTATCTTTGCCCATGATTTGAGGCAAAAGATATGTTTAAGCGCAAGATATTAAGCAAATTAGAAGCATGGAAGCGAGATGAAAGGCATACTTTTCTTTTTTCACACACAAAGATACTAAAAAATGGTTCTTCCGTTAAATGCGTGGATATGCCCTTCTGGGCGCATATCCACGCATTTAACGGAATTAACGGAAGAACCTGTTTTATTGTATAACATTCCTTTTACCCGTATTTCCTGACCCTCTGATTTCTTCGTGATAAAGATAATTCACTATCGAGGGATGTCCTTTGGGATTTCGTTCGTAAGGCAATTCATTATCCACATACTTACATTGAGCCTCCTGCGCCATTTTCGCGGCCTCTTGTTCCAATTGCTTCCAATATGTTCGGTCATTATGCAAATAGATTTCTTCATAAAGTGGGAACAAATGGGGATAGTATGATTTGATATAACTCATAATGTTGGCCTTAAAGCCACCCCGCAGATTGAGGTTCTCAAGCCAAAAGAGGTCGCAAATATCTTTCACTTTATGAAAAATAGCTTTGAAATTGGTGATGCCAGGGAAGATGGGCGATACAAAACAAATGGTTCGGATGCCCGTCTCGTAGACCTTTCGCATGGCAGCGATGCGCCGCTCTATGCTCACGGCCTTGTCCATGTCGGCACGAAATGTCTCATCAAGCGTGTTGATAGACCACGATACGGTGACTTTCTTCATTTGCCGGAGCAGGTCAAGGTCGCGCAACACGAGGTCGCTCTTTGTGCAAATGAGTATTTCCGCATCGCTGTCTTTGAGCTCTTCAAGCAGTTTACGTGTCCTGCGGAACGTTGCTTCTTCGGGATTATACCCATCGGTCACTGATCCAATGACCACCCGTTGTCCGGCATATTTCTTCGGATTGTTGATTGCAGGCCAATGCTTCACGTCTAAGAAAGTGCCCCATTCTTCTTTATGTCCAGTGAAGCGCTTCATGAATGAGGCGTAACAATACTTGCAGGCATGGGTGCAACCCACGTATGGATTCGCCGAATAGCCACCAACAGGGAGGTTGGACTTGGTCATGATGCCACGCACCTCTTTCGTTCCAATGAGTGTTTTTGCCATATTTCTTCCTTTATTCTTTATAAATTCTCTACCGTTTCACCGTCTTCAGGAATAAAGACGCGGTCTAAAATTCCTGCCACTTCCGCACGCTTTCTCACCATTTCACGCGTCACGCTATAATGGTTCACGCCTTCAAGATGCGTCACAAATATCTTTGCATCTGGTGCGGCTGCAGCAACTTTTACCACATCTTCATCGTTCATAATAACGCGTCCACCCAAGTGAAAGCCATTGCCACCTGCATTAAGGGTGATAACCGCGGGGCGAAAGCGCTTCAAATTGCGCTTCACACCAGCATACCAGATGGTATCTCCGGCGTGATAGAGCGTCTTTTCTTGTGGATGAGTGAATACATAACCCGCTGTATGCCCAGCAGGATACTTCATGATGAAATTACCATGCTGGCTTTCGGCCTTTTGTATGCTCACTTCCCCAACCCTTGTATTGTCGCCGACAACTTCCACATGATTGAATCCATGCGACATCACCACCTGCCGATTGTTTTCGTCTTGCACAAAAAATAGCATATCTTTAGGAATCCTTTCATAGGCCGCCTCGTCGATATGGTCATCGTGTAGATGGGTAAGCAACACCGCGTCTACACCTTTTAGCATCTCTTCTACAGGAAAAGGTAATTCATGAAGTGGGTTGCGCAGGTGTTGATTCCTACTAAAGTGGAAAGGAGGCATGCAGCCTTTCTTTCCCAACATGGTGTCGATCAGAAATATCTTTCCTCCATATTCAACGATTATCGTTGCGTTTCTTACTTGCTGGATATTCATTGTTTATTAAAACTAAAGTTTAACATTGGCTTCCAGCATAATACCATCCTTCAGGGGTTCATCATCATCAGAGAACGAATTTGCCTTATATTGTACGCAAAGCACGAGCATTTCGCTGCTGCCTGTGTTCTTGAAAGCACGTTTGCCATTGGGCGCAATTCTCACGATGCTTCCTTCTGAAACGGGAAATCGTTTGCCGTCTACATCGAAAATGCCTTCACCCTTAAGAATGAAATAAAGCTCTTCGTGGGTTTTATGGGTATGGCGTGTGCCATAATCCTGCCCAGCTGCAAGACTTTGGAATGACAATTCTGCGCCTGTTGCTTGTAGTGCATGTCCGGCAAACATCTTTCCCGGGATAGAGAAATTGCCCATGGCCAACTCATATTCCTTAATTTCATTCAACTTACCTACGTTCACCGTGGTGAAGTTCTCACCTTTTTCTACAATTTTAATTTCTTTCATAATGCTATTTGTTTTGATTACGAGCGCAAAGGTAGTGCATAAAACAAAGACACATTCTACCATAAATAATATATGCTCTGCCATTTTGATAAACCATTAATTATTCGTACATTTGTTGCATGAAATTAGAGAGTCATCCCCAAGAACTCACACAAGTTCCTTTCAGCAAAACAGAATGTGGTGTAGATTTCAACATCAATACCGATACGCACGAGCGTTTGCGGGGCGTATTGATGGAGTATCCGTCTTTCAAAACCAACTTCTTCGAGTTGTTTTTCTTCAGGAAAGTATCCGGGTGGCTGCGTTATGGCTTTCAACATATCGCGTTGAAAGACAATACGGTGCTGATACTTTCGCCGCACATCCATCAGGAGTGGCACATTGATGAAAGCCAAACGGATTATCGTTTCCTTATTTTCCGTGATGATTTTCTTTCAACCTATCTTGCCGATCCTTTCTTTACTTATCGTTTGCTTTATTGCTACCAAACAGATTTTGCACCCTATCTGTCGGCTACTGCTATGGAACAACAAGAATACGAGCGTTTGCTTGTGCGGATAAAAGAAGAACTCAACCATCCTCTTGCCGACAGCTATCACATCATCGTATCCTTGCTTCATTATCTGCTCATGACCCTTAATCGTAGGTATTCTGCTCAATACCATCTGCCTTTTGATGCCCCCAAGAACCACCATGCCTTTGAGTTCAAACAACTCTTAGAGAAACATATTCGCCAATACCAGCAAGTGGCCGACTATGCAGCCATGCTGAACATCAGCCGCATCACATTGAACGCTTCTGTACGGGCACAATATGGGCAAACGGCCGTACATCTGCTGAAACAACGTCTGCTTGCAGAAATCAAGAATGAAATACTCTTCACTGACAAAACTACCAGTGAATTGGCATACGAATTCAATTTCTCGGAGCCAGGACATTTAATGCGTTTCTTCAAAAAACAAACAGGACAGACGGTTACGGACTTTAAAGAAGAATATAAAGGACAACAGTTTACCGCAGAATAGAAAGATGATTAAACGCAAGAACTTACCAATAAACGAACGGCACTTGAAACAGATGCCCTGATAAAGCTCGATACTGTCCTATCAATCAGCAAAATGATGGTTGTTACCATGGAGGAAGAGAGCTTCGTTGAAAAAGATGGATACCAGATAGAACTCGTTCCTTTATGGAAATGGCTGCTTAGGTTCTAATAAATTGGGTTGTATACTATACGCACACAAGCCAAACATAAGTACAGCCGATTCCTAGCATATACGGGCAGAAAGTACAACTATACCAAGCAGAGCCTGATGACCAACTTACAACACCAACCGCATTGAATTGGGGATGATGTACAGAATGAAGGTTTTGGGCACAGTTTGGACACTGGTCGTGCCCACTTGGGGCAACGTGCTTGCCCCACATGGGCAACGTGCTTGCCCTATATGGGCACGGTGCTTGCCCCATTTGTGCACAATCCGTGTCCATTTCTTGATGTTTTGTTCTCCTTGCCTATATTTGGTGTTATGGTGTTCCGATGATGATTTACCAGTGATACTTTGATGATACTTCTATGATACTTTTCTGTAAAACATTCGGAAAAGTCTCATACGTCTAACCTGTTGGTTTAGTGGTCTTAAGGTGTCTGACAGAAGTCGGAAATGATACTTTGATACTTTTCTATCTAAAAATCTGATTAAGCGTGGGAAATGGGAATGTATTCACATGCGGTACAAGTTTTCCCTGTATCGCCCATTGTAATATGCTGTTCTTTAATGTTTGTCGTTCATTGTTAATAATGAAATGTCAATGTGTCTTTAAAAGTTGTTGTCCTTGTTTCGTTCTTTGAGATAGAACAGATACAATTTCTTTCCTATTTTGTCTTTACTGAAAGTACGTTCATGCTCAATCGGAATTGTGGATAAGCGCACCTTGGCAATGCCGTCCTTTATCTTCTCAAACTGTTCTGGCGTGATTTTGAATTGAGCCGTAGAACTGATTTCCGTTACGGGATAAACGATGTTGCCTATTAGTACACCTGCTGATTCTGAGCCATTGCTAATTAGTGAGCCTTGTAGCTTTATCACTTCGCCGTCAAAATTCTTGATGAGCATTGTTGACTCTTTCAAGAAAGTCAATCTGTCCGATTTCACTGTGGCAATGATATAGTAAACGGAATCCTGCCTTATGACACTATATTTCATGCTGCAACCCTCTGCTGCCAATGGCTTGTAGGAGTAGCCAACAGTTTGTGCTCGGCTAACAAAGCAACAGAGCAAAACTACAAGCATACATGTCAATCTAATCTTCATCTTCTGCCTCTTTTCCCTTTTGTAATTCAAAAAACTCTTTCTGCTCACGGATTTCTCGGCTCAACTCTTCTTCTGTAGGAAGATAAGTAAGATACTTAGCGGCAAAGAGCTGCTTGCTGTCTTTCAATATGGAATAACGTGCAAGGTCTTTGCTAGTGTCAGAACACAGAAGCAAACCGATAGTAGGATTATTGCCTTCCTCTTTCTTCAACTCGTCATACATTCTGACGTACATATCCATCTGTCCCACATCCTGATGAGTTATCTGCGTAGTCTTTAAATCAATAATGAGATAGGACTTTAGGATGATGTTGTAGAACACAAGGTCGATATAGAAATCGCCCATGTCCGTCTTGATATGCTGTTGGCGAGCTACAAACGCATAGCCTTTGCCCAACTCCATGATGAAAGTCTGCAGATGGTCGATAATGGCAGTTTCCAGTTTCGATTCACTATAGGCAGGGTTCTGTGGTAATCCTAAGAACTCTGCTATCACAGGATTCTTGAGATAAGAGAGTTTGTCTTTTTCGAAATCTGAAGTCAGCGAACGCATCTCGTCACTTACCTCTTTGCGCAGATGCTCAGGGGTTTGCAACAAACGATAATAGTATTGTGAGGAGATATTACGCTGCAAGGTACGGTAATCCCATTGCTCACGAGCCGCCTCCTTCAAATACCACAATCTTGCATCCGCCTCTTTTACACGCAGTAAGCGTTCATAGTGAAGCCATGATAGGTTAGGATAGAATGGTATCGTAGATTCGTCAAGCGGTGCTTGACGAATTGGTTCGTCTGTGAGTTTGAATTGGTCAAGCATTGCTTGACCAATTTGTAATTTGCTGAACATCAGGTAAAAAGAGCGCATGTTCTTTATGCTTGTCAGTCCGAATCCCCTGCCGTATTCTTCTGTAAGGGTTTGGGAGGCCAATTTTATGACATGTTTGCCATATTGCGCACGTTCCTTTCCATTTTGTTCCTGTGTCACGATACGCCAGCCGATAAGCCAGTTGCGAACCACCAATAGATAGTCTGCACTGCGATAGGCTTGCCGACGTGCTTCACCGGCTAAATGCTTCAAGTCAGAGACAAAGTTTTTCTCTGGTTGAGTCAGCTTTTCTGTTATGTTTGTTAATGCAGATTTTTCCATATTATCCAATCCTTTTCTGAATTAGTGAGACAGCGTCTCACTTTTTCATAATTTGTGGAACACCGTCCCACATTTTACAATTCGTCCACATTTCCATGAGAAACAGAATGATTGGCATCCTTTGCTTCTACAATAGCAAAGGGTGTTGCCTTAATAGCAGCAGAAAATTAATTCAAACCTTATGCGCCGGATATGCTCAGGCGAACTCCAGATTGAGCAGTTCGCCGAGTTTCCCGACGGCATCATTCTCTTTGCAGAGCTTCAGGTAAAACTCCTTGGGGGAGAGAATACGCTTTATCTCCTCAGGACGGGCCAGACGCAGCGACAGTTCTATATCATCGTTGCGGAGCTTCTGCACGAGAGTGTTACGAACGCGGTTCTTTATTTTCTGCACGTCCTCCAGCAGCATCTTGTTGTCTATCACCACTTCAACCTTGGGGAACTCCGTGATGACAGGCGTGAGGTTCTTCATTCGCTTCGACGTGCCCAGCATGTTGGGAGGCATACGGTTGCACATCAGCAGCCATTGCTGCAGGAGCATGTCGTCGTCGAAAGTCTCGTGCAGTCCGGTGGTAGCCTTCTGCTCCGGTTCCATTTCGTAAGTCGGTTTTTCCGGTCCTTTCATCAGATTGCCGAAAGACTTTCCTATCGACCCTAATTTCAGTGCCGGTCTGTGTTGAGGCTGTGTTACCGGCTGTGTGGCAGATACCGTAGAAGCGTTGCCCGGCGTAGCCGTGACTTGTGAAGATGCTGACGGAGCATTGTCTGGTGAGGACACAGCCACTCCCTGCACAGCTTTGTTCTCACCAGGCTGTGCTTGCGACGCAGCGGCAGCCACCTGCTGGACTGCCGTGTGGCGCTGCGCCGAGGCTATGAGTTTCTTGAACAGGCTTTTCAGTCGCTTGGGGCTGCGCCCCGCGACGCCGTCTTCGTCGGGCTGTGTTATCTGTGCCACGCGGATGAGCGTTATCTCCACGAGCAGTCGCTTGTTGCTGCTCTGGCGATAGTTGATGTCGCATTCGTTGAGGATCTTCAGTGCCGAATACAAGAACTTGGTAGGACATTTCTGTGCCTGCTCCTTGTATTTCTGAGCCTGAGCCTCGCTTGTCTGCAGCAGCGGCAATGTCTGCGTGTCCTTCGCCATCAGCACGTTGCGCACGTGGCTTGCCAGTCCGCCGATGATGTTGCCACCGTCGAAGCCTCTGGCGATGACGTTGTTGAGCAACACCATCACTTCAGCAGCCTTGTTCTCCATACATAAGTCTATGATGCGGAAATAATTGTCAGAGTCGAGCACGTTGAGGTCTTCAATCACCTTGGCGTAAGTGATGTCGCCCTGACAGAAGCTCGCTGCCTGGTCGAACACCGAGAGGGCGTCTCTCATTCCGCCGTCAGCCTTTTCGGCTATCACGTTGAGAGCCTCTTCCTCATATTTTATCCCCTCCTTCTCAGCCACCATCTTCAGATGGTTCACGATGCCCGGCACCGTCATGCGCTCGAAGTCGTAAATCTGGCAGCGCGACAGGATGGTGGGCAGAATCTTGTGCTTCTCCGTTGTCGCGAGGATGAAGATGACGTGTGCCGGCGGTTCTTCGAGAGTCTTCAGAAAGGCATTGAAAGCTTGTGTGGAGAGCATGTGCACCTCGTCGATGATGAACACCTTGTAGCGTCCCACCTGGGGTGGGATGCGGGTCTGGTCCATCAGCGCCTTGATGTTTTCCACCGAGTTGTTGCTTGCCGCATCGAGCTCAAAGATGTTGTATGAACGCTGTTCATTGAACGCCTTGCAGCTCTCGCATTCGTTGCAGGCCTCACCGTCGGCAGTGGGGTGCTGGCAGTTTATCGCCTTGGCGAAGATGCGGGCGCATGTGGTCTTACCCACGCCCCTCGGTCCGCAGAACAGGTAGGCATGGGCGAGCTTTCCGCTTCTCACCGCATTTTTCAGAGTGGTGGTGAGAGCCGACTGTCCCACGACGGAGTCGAACGACATGGGGCGGTATTTTCGTGCCGAAACAATGTATTCTTCCATAAATAAATATAAGATTTCGCTTATTTTCTTGCAAAGATAATGTAATTTCGTTCAATTGAGCTATCTTTGCACGAAAATAATGATACACTAATTCTATAAAATAAAACAAAGACAATGAGTCGCATCAACCCTCTGTTGAGATTTATGTCGCACAACATTTATTGGATAACAACGATAATTGGTGTGCTCATCGTTGCCGTGCTCGACGAGAACAGTTTCCTGACCCGCATGAAATATGACATGCAGATAAGCGACCTGGAGGAACAGATCGATGAATACAACAGTCAGTATGAGCGCGACGACCAGAAACTGAAGGAACTTCGCCGCAATCCAAGGGCTATCACCAAGATTGCACGCGAGAACTATATGATGAAGGCCGACGACGAGGATATCTTCGTGTTGAGCGACGACGAGAAACAAGAGACAAGCAAGAATGAAACAGCTGAATAGAACGCAAAGCGCCATGATGCTCATAGGAGCATGCCTGATGGTGGTGGGAGCAGCTCTCTATGTTTTTGGAGAGCAGACCGTGGCACCCTGTATCTTCACTCCAGGCACACTGATGTTCGCCGCCATGCAGTATATGCAGAAATATACCGGTACCGACGTCACCATGCGCCGACTGAGAAGAATCATGCTCACCGGAGCTGCATTCTTCATCATCTCAGCGCTGCTGATGGTGGAGAACGCATATCACGTGGTATTCCCTCTGTTTGCAAAGACAATCAACGGATACACATCATACGTAAAGTACATCCACAACAACTGGGTGGTGACTCTGCTGGTGGCTGCCGTGCTCCAGCTCTATTCCACACACCGCATCTCATCTGAGCTCCAGAAGAACAAACAGCGTGAGGCATAAACGACCTGGACTTGCAGCGTTGACATGGAAATGACAAACATGCGGATGCTGTGTCGTAAAGACTAAAAAAAGCTAAAAACAGGGAACCTTGTTTTAAATAGAATAAACATATTTCCATACATCCGTAATACGACTTACATTTGTATGGAATTTCAAAAACAGATATGAATAAGATATTTTACTCTCTCATCGTTGCCGTGGCAATGATACTCACATCTTGTGCCGGAACATACGATATCAAGGGCACATCCAACGTGTCGGTGCTCGACGGCAAGATGCTATACCTGAAGCAATATCATGACAGCGACCTGAAGAACATCGATTCTTGCGACGTCGTTCACGGACAGTTCGGCTTCAATGGAAGACTCGACTCCGTAAGGATGGTGACACTCTTTATGGACGACGAGAACATAATGCCTGTAGTCCTGGAGTCAGGAAGCATCAACGTGAAGATTGACAACGGATCGCAGAAGGTGAGCGGCACGCCGCTCAACGACAAACTCTCTGAATTCATTGAGAAATACAACCAGCTCGAGATGCAGATGAACGACCTCGCACACAAGCAGAGCCAGGCGATAATGAACGGTGAGGACGAGAATACCATAAACCAGAAACTCGCAATCGAAGCGCAGCAGATCACTCAGAAGGAGGACAAGCTCATCACATCATTCATCTGCGACAACTTCGACAACGTGCTCGGTCCCGGAGTGTTCTTCATGATGACTATGGGATACCCGATACCGGAACTCTCGCCATGGATAGAAGACATCATGAGCAAGGCGACGGACCACTTCAAGAACGATGCCTACGTGAGGGACTACTATCAGAAGGCACAGCAGAACCAGGAAATATTGAACGGCATGGCAACGCCAGACGGACCGGCTCCGCAGCCGGCGGCAGGACCACAACCCACCGATGCTCCACAGCAGCCGATGGACGGACCGACGCCAAACCAGTTGGCACAGCCTGCTGAATAACCCCATAAGCCAAGGCTGGTCCTGAGAGGTAAAGATTCTTCAGGACAGGCCGTAAACTTTTATACCTTACTTGAATAATGAAGACATTGATTACAGGAGCTACGGTCGTGAACGAGGGAATGGCAGTCAAGGCAGACATTCTGATTGAAGACGACCGAATAGTAAGCATACTGAGCAATGGCGAAACACCCCGGGACAACTACGACGAAACAGTAGATGCCACGGGGTGTTTCGTATTGCCGGGAGTGATAGACGACCATGTGCATTTCCGTGACCCCGGACTGACACACAAGGCAGACATGCAGACGGAAAGCAGGGCAGCGGCATACGGAGGAGTGACGACATATTTCGACATGCCTAACACCAAACCTCAGACCACCACACTTGCCGACCTTGAAGATAAACTCGATATGGCACGGCAGAAGAGTCACGTGAACTATTCCTTCTTCATCGGAGCTACAAACGACAATATCGACCAGCTGCTGAAGGTGGATACAAAGAAGGTGCCGGGAGTGAAACTCTTCATGGGATCGTCAACGGGAAACATGCTCGTTGACCGTGAGAAGGCGTTGCGGCAGATATTCACCAAGGTGAAACTTCCGATAATGACACATTGTGAAGACACCGGCATCATCAACCGGAACATGGCTGAGGCAAAGAAGAAATGGGGTGAAGACCCCGATGTCTGCCACCATCCGGAGATAAGGTCGGTTGAGGCATGCTGGCAATCCACAGAACTCGCCGTGAAACTGGCAAAGGAGAGCGGAGCGCGACTCCATGTGGCACATCTCACCACGGAGAAGGAGCTGGAGCTCTTTGAGAAATATTCAGAGAAGGAAGTGCTTGCCGCTGCGGGCAGCGACGGATTCCCCAAGATTACAGCAGAGGCTGTGGTGGCACATCTTGTATTCACCGATGCCGACTACAAGACTCTTGGAGCAAGGATAAAATGCAATCCGGCAGTGAAAACCGCCGCCGACCGCGATGCCCTGCGTGCCGCTCTTACAGACGGACGCATCGCTGTGGTGGGGACAGACCATGCTCCACATCTCATAGAAGAGAAACAGGGTGGTTGCCAGAATGCCATGTCGGGAATGCCGATGCTTCAGTTCTCGCTCGTCACGATGCTCTCGCTCGTAGACCAGGGTGTGCTGACGGTGGAGAGAGTGGCAGAGCTGATGAGCCACAATCCGGCAAAGCTCTTCGGAGTGAAAGACCGCGGATTCCTGCGTCCGGGCTACAAGGCAGACATCGTGGTGGTGCGTCCAGGTGTGAAATGGACGTTGACAAGCGAAGACATACAGAGCAAGTGCAAGTGGAGTCCGTTGGAGGGCAAAACCTTCGGATGGAAGGTGGAGCATACCTTCTGCAACGGTCACCATATATATGATAATGGAAAGTTCGACGATTCGGTGCATGGCGAACAGGTGGAGTTCGACCATTCTTCCATCTAATAACGAAATAGAATAATGATAGTAAAAATACTGATTCCCATACTGCTGCTTCTGCTGGTTTCCGATGTTTACGTATATCTGCATTTCCTTCGCTACATGAAGCGCAACAAGATAGCAGCCATTACAGCTTGGGCGGCACAAAGCGTGGCGATGGTGGCATATAGCGTGGTGATGGCAGTTCAGCCGGATTTCGCTCCGGCAGACATGGATTGTCTCAACTTCTATCTCCTGCTCCTCGGAGTATGGGCAGTGCCGAAGTTCGTCTTCACGGTCTGCTCCATCCTGGGATGGGGACATTGCGTCTATCACAAGACAAAGACAAACTGGGGCAACTATGCAGGAATTCTGGCAGGGGTCTTCTTGGCTGTCGTTTGCGTATATGGTTTCACCAAGGGATTCAACAAAGTGACGGTGCGCCATGTCACCTTCGAGTCGGCAGATCTGCCAAAGGCTTTCGATGGCTACCGTATCGTGCAGTTCAGCGATGCCCACGTGGGTACATATACAGGACAGAGGGCTTTCATGCTGAAAGTCGTGGCAGACAGCATCAACAGTCAGAAGGCAGACATGATAGCCTTTACCGGAGACTTGCAGAATATGCGCCCTTCAGAACTCTATCAACACGAGAAGACCCTCGCTTCCCTCAAAGCGAAAGATGGCGTGTTCTCCGTGCTTGGCAACCACGACTATGCCTATTATGTAAAGGCAACCGAAGCAGAGCGGCGTCATAACTGTCAGGAGATGAAGGATGTGCAGCGCAGGATGGGCTGGAAACTGTTGCTCAACGACAACTGTGTGATACGTCGCGGCAACGACTCTATCGTCGTGGCTGGAATGGAGTTCGAGGGCGAGAGTCCGAGAGTGCCGAGTTTCGGCAACTTGAAGAAGACCCTCCATGGCGTCAATCAGAAAGGTGCGTTCATACTCATGCTTCAGCATGATCCGACAAGTTGGCGCACCGACATACTACCGCATTCCACTTCGCAGCTGACGCTCAGCGGACATACCCATGCCGGACAGATGAAGTTCTTCGGCTGGTCGCCAGCCTCACTGAAGTATGACGAATGGGGAGGGTTATATACCGAGGGCAGACGTTCCATCAACGTGAGCTGCGGTGTGGGAGGTTTCGTCCCATTCAGACTTGGATGTCCTGGCGAGATAGTAGTCATAGAGCTGAAAAAGCATAAATGATATTTGTGCAAATAGTGTTCTTATTGTTAAAAAAGATATAATATTCCGATGCCTTAAATAAGGTTTCGGAATATTTTTTTATCTTTGTAGCGATAAAAAATATCCCCACAATTATGATAGTATCAGTATTAGTTATAATCAGCATCTCGGTTTCCGTATTCTTCTGCATAAAGTAGAATACCGATCAGTTTCGTGTCTGAAACAGGAGACCCGTTTAATGAAGTCTGACGCTTGACGGCGTTTGACTTCAAGTATACCATTCCATGGTTTTGGAATGGGAGTGTTGGCAGGTGCTTGCAGAAAATCATAAGTCCAACACTCTGACTTCCGCATTTGTCATCTTCTGCACATCCTTCATTTCCTTGTTGTAATAAACAGCCTGTATAGCCTTGTTTATTATTCCATGTCCCACGGCAAGGACTGTCTGTCCGGGATATTCTCGCTTTATGAACTCAAGAAAATCCCGTGCCCTCGCCTTCAGCGTGTCGAGAGATTCCACATCGTCAGGCCACACTTCGTCTTTCAGGTCTGGGATATATCGTCCGGTGAAGCTTCCCCAGTCGCGTTCTCTCAGCAGTGGAGTGGTGCGCACATCCGCATGATGCGGTTCGGCGATAATCCGGCAGGTGTCTATAGACCTCTTCAGATCGCTCGACACGAAAGCGTCGAAATGCTTCTCGGCCAGTTTCTTTGCCACTTCCTTCGCCTGTTCTATACCGTGGTCGTTGAGTCTGCCCGGTGTCTGTCCCTGCATTATCTTATTGGCGTTGTCGTAGGTTTCGCCATGCCTTGTGAGATATAGTCTTGTCATATTCCAAATGTTCTTTCTGTTTCTTCCGCAAAGATAACGCAAACCGAATGCATAATGAAATAAATGTATTTATTTCTTATGCTGAGGTGCAGCTTATCTTATGCAAAGATAACGCAAACCGAATGCATAATGAAATAAATGTATTTATTTCTTATGCTGAGGTGCAGCTTATCTTATGCAAAGATAACGCAAACCGAATGCATAATGAAATAAATGTATTTGTTTCTTATACTGAGGTGCGGCTTATCTTATGCAAAGATAACGCAAACCGAATGCATAATGAAATAAATGTATTTATTTCTTATGCTGAGGTGCAGCTTATCTTATGCAAAGATAACGCAAACCGAATGCATAATGAAATAAATGTATTTGTTTCTTATGCTGAGGTGCAGCTTATCTTATGTAAAGATAGGAAAATTAAATAGAATAGCCGCAATGTAGTGTCCTTAGTGTCGCTTGACGTGCCGTTTTTTAGCTTTGCATCGTGCGTAGATGATGTCATAGCTTCATGACATTATCCATGTCAACGGTGATTACCATTGGCATGATGGTTACAAAACGCCCAGTGCCGACGTCTTTGTTAATAAAGAGGGCAGTCTCCTATATATGCCCACTAAGAATCAGGAAATAAGAAACCACATTACACTAAATGAAGAAACTACTATTTTCAGCAGCCGCTGCCATGATGCTTGTCCCAAGGGCAGGCATGGCGACGGACATTTTCGTTTCGACCTCGTTTCATGAACCCGCCAACGAAGGACTGCGCTTCATCTATAGCCGCGACGGCATACATTGGGACAGTATTCCCGGCACCTTCCTCAAGCCGGAGGTAGGCACGCAGAAGGTGATGCGTGACCCGTCGATAGTGAAAGGTCCCGACGGCACATACCATTTCGTGTGGACCTGTAGCTGGAGAGGCGACAGAGGGTTCGGATACTCATCGTCGAAAGATTTGATACACTGGACACCGGAGCGTTTCATCGAAGTGATGAAAGACACCACCACCGTCAATGTGTGGGCGCCGGAACTCTTCTACGACGACGTGAAGAAGCAGTATATGATAATATGGGCATCCTGCATACCGGGAAAATTCCCCGACGGTATAGAGGAACACAAGAACAACCACCGTCTGTACTACTGCACTACAAAAGACTTCAATACCTTCTCAGAGACCAAACTCCTTATCGATCCCGGTTTCAGTTGTATCGACGCTACGATGGTGAAAAAGGGAAAAGACGACTATGTGATGGTGCTGAAAGACAATACCCGCAAGCAGCGCAACATCAAGGTGGCATTCTCAAAGACACCCTACGGTCCGTGGAGTGAGGCTTCAGAACCATTCACACCGATGTATAGCGAAGGTCCGTCTACGGCATACGTCAACGGATGGTGGTATATATATTACGACTGGTATCGCCAGTTTATCTATGGCGCACAGCGCACGAAGGATTTCAAACACTTCCAGGACCAGACGGGAGCCGTTTCCTTCCCCGACGGTCATAAACATGGCACCGTGTTCATGGCACCGGAGGAACTTGTGGAGAACCTTATAAAATACAACAGCAGTGCCGTTCACTACACCGGCAACGACATTTCCCTGCCATCGCGCCATGACGGCGGACTCTCCCCCGTGGTGGGAGTGCATAGCATACAGACCATGCGTGCCGAAAAGGGAGCCACATACAACCACCAGCCGATGATTGCATACTGGAAGGGAAAGTTCTATATGCACTATCTCACTGACCCACGCAGCGAGCACGAGCCGCCAGGAGTCACCATGCTGCAGACCTCTACTGACGGATACACATGGACAGACCCCGTGAAGCTGTTCCCTGAATACAAAGTGCCAGACGGCTTTGAAAAGCCTGAAAAATATCCGGGCCTGAAGGCAAAGGATCTTATGGCAATCATGCACCAGAGAGTGGGGTGGTATGTATCTAAGAAGACAGGCAAGCTCCTGGCTATGGGCAACTACGTAGTGTCGATGACACCGAAAGACAACCCCACCGACGGCAACGGCATCGGCAGAGTGGTGAGGGAGATAAAGAGCGACGGCACCTTCGGCCCCGTATACTTCATCTACTACAACCACGGTTTCAATGCCGGCAACACAGACTTCCCGTACTACAAGAAATCCAAAGACAAAGCCTTCGTCAAGGCTTGCGACGAACTGCTCGCCGACCCGATGGCACGCATGCAGTGGGCTGAAGAGGCTGACCGCGGCGATGACATACTGCCGCTGAAGACACCATATAAGGCATTCTCAGGCTACACGCTGCCAAACGGATGGAAGGTGGGACTCTGGAAACACGGACTGACTACCATCAGCTGTGATGGCGGCAACACATGGCGCACTCCGGCAAAGCGCGCTCATGGCTTCGTGACATCCACAGGAAAGATTTGGGGGCAGAGACTTTCCGACGGAACTTATGCCACGGTATATAATCCTGCGGAATACAGATGGCCACTTGCCATCTCGCTGAGTGCCGACGGACTGGAATATACTACGCTGAATCTTGTCAACGGAGAGATAACCCCAGAGCGCCATGGCGGTAACTACAAGAACTACGGTCCGCAATACACCCGTGGCATCCAGGAGGGCAACGGCACTCCGGCAGACGGAAACATGTGGGTCACCTACAGTAACAATAAGGAGGACATGTGGGTTTCGCGCATCACAGTGCCTGTACAGACTGCTGCAACATCTCATGCCGATACAGACTTCTCCGCATATTCAAAGCTTGCAGATATGGCAGACTGGAACATCTATTCTCCAAAGTGGGCACCTGTCGCTCTCGATGGGAAATGGTTGAAGCTGTCAGACAAAGACCCTTACGACTATGCCAAGGTGGAACGTATGATACCTGCCACAAAGGAGCTTACCGTAGAGTTTGATGTCCAGGCAGCACAGAACGGTCATGGAGAGCTTGATGTGGAGTTTGTCGACGCCAAAGGACAGGCTTGCTCCCGTATAGTGCTCGACTCTCTCGGACTGATGAAGGTGAAGGGCGGTCCGCGTTTCGGTACCATGCTCAAGAACTATAAGGCAGGAGAAACCTATCGTGTGAAGGCTGTTCTTTCTACCGACATGCATGCCGGCACATATTATATCAACGGCAAGAAGGTGTGTCAGCGCCAGTTCGACACTCCTGTGGAGGCAATAACAAGGGTGGTGTTCCGCACCGGTCCGCTCTTTGCAGAGCCAAACAACGAGACTCCGGCAGACCAGTATTTCGACATGCCGCGTGCCGACGAGTCGGATCCCGTGGCTACATTCTCTATCGCAAATGTGAAGACCTACGCTGCTGATGCTGACGGGCAGGCTGCTGTGCTGAAGTTTGACGACTACAAACACTACATCGACTACTTCAATACGATGGAGGACGAGAACATCGCCAACGCTATCCCCAACAGCAAGGCGGCGGAATGGATGAGCAAGAACGTGCCGCTCTTCGACTGTCCGCAGGATAATTTCCGTGAGATGTATTACTACCGTTGGTGGACTCTGCGCAAGCATATCAAGCGCACCCCAGTGGGTTACGGCATGACGGAATTCCTCGTGCAGCGTTCGTATGCCGACCGCTACAACCTCATTGCCTGTGCCATCGGCCACCACGTGATGGAGACCCGATGGCTGCGCGACACAACATACATCAACCAGATTCTCAACACCTGGTATCATGGAAACGATGGCAAGGCGATGCAGAAGATGGATAAATTCAGCTCCTGGAACCCTGCCGCAGTGTATGAGGCTTATAAGGTGAACGGCAACAGGTCGTTTGTCGACTCTCTGAAGCCTTCGCTCGAAGAGGAGTATGCTCGTTGGCAGAAGACCCACCGTCTTGACAACGGACTCTACTGGCAGGAGGATGTGCGCGACGGAATGGAAGAGAGTGCCAGCGGAGGTAGAAGGAAAAAGTTTGCGCGTCCTACGATAAACAGCTATATGTATGGCAACGCCATGGCGCTTGCAGAGATGAACAAGCTTGCCGGCGATGAGGCTAAAGCTGCAGAATACAACAAGGAGGCTGCAGAACTGAAAGAGCTTGTGGAGAACAAGCTATGGAACGGCAAACATGAGTTCTTTGAAACGTTACAGACCGATACTCTCGCAAATGTACGCGAGGCTATAGGCTTCATACCGTGGTATTTCAATATGCCTGACAACAAAAAGTATGATGCCGCGTGGAAGCAGGTTACCGACGAGAAGGGCTTCTCTGCCCCTTACGGACTTACCACCTGTGAGCGTCGCTCGCCGCTCTTCCGCACCCATGGTACAGGAACTTGTGAGTGGGATGGTGCCGTATGGCCTTTCGCCACGAGTCAGACGCTGACGGCAATGGCAAACTATATAAACAACTACCCGGAGCCTATTGTAGGCAGCAACGAGTTCTTCCATGATATGGAGGTGTATGTAGAAAGCCAGCACCATCGCGGCAGACCATATATCGGTGAGTATCTCGATGAGACAAACGGTGTATGGCTCATGGGCGACCGTGAGCGCAGCCGCTACTACAACCACTCTACCTTCAACGACCTGATGATAACTGGCATCATAGGCTTGCGTCCGCAGGCTGACGGCAGCATTATCGTCAATCCGCTTGTGCCGGAAGGAAAATGGGATTATTTCTGTCTCGACAACGTGATGTATCACGGCAAGAACATCTCCGTGGTCTACGACAAGACCGGTTCTCACTATCGCCACGGCAAGGGTCTCATCCTGCTTGTCAACGGCAAGAAGGTGGCACAGCGGGACACGCTCGGAAAACTTGAATATAAATTATAGTTATCGTTATTCACAATAAAATCGGAGCGCTTGTAGTTCTCTATAAAACAAAGAGAATTCCGGGCTCTCCGATTTCTTGTATTAAAATCAAAAAATAATCATGAAGAGAAATTCAATTCTTATAGCAGCCCTGTTTGCCGGCACCCTTTGCCAGGCACAGACTTTTGAGACGAAATATGCACGTCCGCTTGGTGATGTGCTCAATGACGTGGCAAAGAGATTCGACGTTAGACTGAAGTTCAATGTAGACACCGCCGGACTGAAACTCGACTATGCCGACTTCCGTGTTCGTCCGTATTCTCTGGAGGAGACGTTTGACAATATCCTGAAGCCCTTCGACTTTTATGCCCTCAAGCAGAAGGGCAACCTCTATAAGATAAAGAAATATGAATATCCGCGCCGTCAGGCTTCCGACGGATGGAAACTCCTGCCGTATCTCGCTTCCAAATATAGCGACCGGGCGTCATGGGAGCTGCGTCGCGACTCACTGCGTCGTGAGGTGCGCCAGCGTCTCGGCATCGACCCGTTGCTCGCCCGCTGTTCCAAGGAGAAGCCTCTCGTGTCGAAAATAAGGAAATACGACGGATATACCGTTCAGAACTTCTGTATGAAAACCGTAGACGGACATACCGTGAAGGGGTCAATATATACTCCTGCCACCAAGGGCAAGCATCCGCTTATCATCTGCCCCAACGGACATTTCGTCAACGGCAGATATGGCACCGTGCAGCAGCAGCGTCTTGCCACACTCGCCCGTATGGGAGCCATCTGTGTGGATTATGACCTGTGGGGATGGGGCGAATCAGAAGATGAAGTGGGGGCAAAGGCCCATCAGACAGCCGAGGCTCATCAGATGCAGGCCCTCAACGGCATACGCATCCTCGACTGGATGATAAACCGCAAGGATGTAGACAAGACGAGAGTGGGAGTGAACGGTGGTTCGGGAGGCGGCACACAGACCGTACTTCTCACAGCTCTCGACGACCGCTATACGGCTGCCAATCCGGTGGTGAGCCTCTCGTCGTGGTTTGATGGCGGCTGTCCCTGCGAGAGCGGCATGCCGATACAGCTCGCTGGCGGCGGCACGTGTAATGCAGAAATAGCAGCCATGTTCGCTCCGAAACCGATGATGCTCGTAAGCGATGGCGGCGACTGGACCTCTACCACTCCCGAACTGGAATATCCCTATCTGCAGCGCATCTATGGATTCTATGGCAAGAAGGAGAATATAAGCAATGTCCATCTGCCGAATGAGCGTCATGACTTCGGCCCGAACAAGCGCAATGCCGTTTATGATTTCTTCATCAAGACCTTCCGTCTCGATGCCTCTAAACTCGACGAGAGTAAGGTGACGATAGAAAAAGAAGAACAGTTGAAGTTTGGAAATAAATGAGTAGACGAGTAAACAAGTAGACGGGTAAACGAGTTGTCAAGTAGATATGTCCTTATCAGATAGACCATCGGCAGGCCATAGAAATTTCTTTGTCAACTTGTTTACCCGTCCACTTGTTTACTCGTCTACTCGTCTACTATTTAGTATATCCCAACGACAACACGCTCAGTGCCTTTGCACCGCCTTTGAGAAGTTCCTTTCCGCATTCCATTATCGTGGAACCCGTAGTCACCACATCGTCAATGATAAGCACATGCTTGTCTCTTATTTTCTTTGCGTCGCGTAGCGCAAAAGCATTCTCCACATTCTCCCTCCTTTCATATCCCCTGAGTCTTGTCTGCGACCCATTGTAGACTGTCCTCTCCACCGCCTTGTCTGCGATGGGGATTCCCGTAGCCTCACTTATTCCGAGCGCCAGATGATAACTCTGGTTGTAACCTCTTTCCCGCTTTCGCTTTTTCGTTATCGGGATAGGCACAATCACGTCGATGCCGTCGAAGAATCCCGCTTCACCGCATTCCCTTGCCATTATGTGTCCCATGTCTTCAGCCACATCCCATCTTCCCTCATATTTCATTTTCAGCATTATGCCCGACGATGGCGAGTGGGGCAGATAATAGAACAGTGCCGCAGCCTTCTCTATCGGCATCAGTCCCCAGAAACACTGTGCCATCTCATTGTCGTATGGAGAGGAGCAGAATGCGGTGCGCGGCAGATGCAGGTTGCACGCCATGCAGATGGAGTCTTCGGTTATGCCGAGCCTCTCATGACACACGGTGCAGAGCCTTGGCATCATGAGGTCGAAAATGCGTCTTGGAAAACTTATTCTCACTTGCATGTCGTTATCGTATTTTTTTTTCTGCTATGCTGATTGCTATAATATCTCCAGCGCTATGGCAGCGCAGGCTTCAGCATCTGCCAGGGCATGATGATGGTTTGTCAGGTCATAACCGCAGCGGGCGGCGATGATGTCGAGGTTGTGCCTGCCTTTTGGCCATACCCGGCGTGATGCTATGCATGTGCAGTAGAACGGGTAGTCGGGGTAGTCCATCTGGTATACGCGGAACACGGCTTTCAGACAACTCTCGTCGAACGCCTTGTTGTGGGCAACGAGGGGCAGTCCGGCAATCTTCGGCTCTATCTGCTTCCACACTTCGGGAAAGACAGGAGCATCTTCTGTGTCGGCAGCGCACAGACCATGCACCCGCATGCACACATAACTGTAGTATTCTGGTTCGGGTTTGATTAGCGAGTAGAACTTGTCCACTATCTCACCGCCCCTGACTATCACGATGCCCACAGAGCAGACCGATGATCGCTCGCTGTTGGCAGTCTCGAAATCTATTGCTGCAAAATCCTGCATTCTTATCAGTTTTATATTATTGTCAACATCCCCTTGTTCTCTGGGATATTGCAAAAATACACAATTTCTCAGTCATATAAGCATCTCTGTTTGTTTTCTCTCTAAAAAATATTTTGATGGGCTTGACTCCTGTCTGGGAGAAAAATGTTGTTGAAATGTGTTATTCAAGCAGAATATTATGATGGTGTGAACAAAGAAGATACACCAGAGCAATATCTTTGCAGTCGAAACGTTATCTATATGAATGTAATGATAGGGGTGATGGAGAATAAAATTTTTGCAAATAACGGTTCTTCTATCGTCCTATATACGACAGACGATGGCAACACCCAACTTGAAGTAAAGTTGGAGAAAGATACCGTGTGGCTTACACAAAGTCAGATTGCTGAATTGTTCGGAAGAGACCGTACTGTAATAACGCGCCATATAAGAAACATCTTCAAGTAGGGTGAATTGGATGAAAATATCACATGTGCAAAATTTGCACATATGGGTACAGGCCAAGATCAAACTTATGAAACAAATTCTGCCCATCAGGGGCAAGGTGCTTGCCCATGTTGGGTAAGCAGCGTTCCCACTTGGGGCAAGCATCGTGCCCGTTTTCCGAAGATTTACTGTGCTTGCCCATGGTTGATTTTTTTATTTTCAGCAAATTAGCCAAATGGGAGATATGTCGCATTAAACGTATGAAAATTTCCTTATGCCATGTTTTTTGTATACTTTTGCCAAACGATAGGCAAGGAAGAGAAAACAAGTGATATGAGAATAGAAGAAATACTGGCTATGGAAATTGGCGACAGACAGTTCTGCCGTACTGAGATACAGGCTGACGATGTGGAACGGGTGCTCAGGGCAGCGCTCCTTGCCACTTGTGGCAAGGAAGGGAACTCTGTGGAGCTATACCCCGTTGAAGACCCGCATCTGCTGGAACGTCTTGCAGATGCCAGAGACCATGGTGCGGAATGCATCGCTCAGGCACCGATGGCAGTGACAGTGGTTGCCGACCGCCTCTATGATGGGGCGTGGGTGGAAAACTGTTCTGCTGTAGTGTGGGCGATGTGTGCGCAGGCGGCAGAAAGGCAACTGGCTTACCATTCGGTGCAGATAAGAGGCTATCAGCTCACCGACGGTACCATGTCTGACGAGGTGGTGAGAGGAATTCTCGACATTCCGGAGAGCAAGACGGTGTATGCGGTGGTGGCGATAGGCACTGCTGATAAACCTGCGTCACAGGCAGAAATAGATGATGACCAGCTCGAGTGGCAGCGAATACATATAGGTTGACTCTTCTGCTGCATGGCAAACAGGAAAATTTGCCAACCCCAAATCATAACGCAACGAAAAAATACAAGGACAGGATATGAAGATAGTTTTTGTGGGGGCAGGAAATCTTGCCACCAACGTGGCCAGGGCGTTGAAAGACGCCGGTCATGAGATAACACAGGTGTATAGTCGCACACAGGCGTCTGCCGATGCACTTGCCTCTCAGGTGGGGGCAGATGCGGTGTCAGACCTTGACGGTGTGGCAAGAGAAGCCGATATATATATAGTGTCGGTGAAAGACGGGGCGCTCAGCGATGTGGTGGCACGATTGTGCGACGGCAGCCGCCGTGGACTCTTCGTCCATACGGCAGGCAGCATCCCGATGAGCATCTTCGATGGACATGCCGGCCGCTACGGAGTGTTCTATCCCATGCAGTCGTTTTCAAAGCAGCGACAGGTGGATTTCACCGACGTTTCCATCTTCGTTGAGGCGCGCTATGAGAGCGACCTGCGGTTGCTTACAGACCTCGGCAGCAGTCTCTCGCAGCATGTCATGCAGCTGGATTCGGAAGGCCGCAAACATCTGCACCTGGCGGCAGTCTTCGCCTGCAACTTCGTGAACCACTGCTACGACCTCGCTTCAGAAGTCCTCGACAGATACGACATCCCCTTCAGTTCGATGCTGCCGCTCATCGACGAGACGGCGCGCAAGGTGCATAGCATGTCGCCGAAGTCAGCCCAGACCGGTCCTGCCATCCGCTACGACGAGAATGTGATAGGTATGCAGAGCAGGATGCTCGCCTACGACGACCGCATCAGGCAGATATACGACATCATGAGCAAGAGCATTCATGAGAGAAACGAGAAGTGACGCCGGAGGTGACGCCCGCTTGGAGGTTTGCCCTCGGTTGGAATCCGTACCATTAATCAGTTATAGCAAACAAACAGAGAAAGATATGATAGACTACGATTTGAAGAAGATACGCGCCGTGATATTCGATGTTGACGGAGTGCTCAGTGCCAGTACGATAAACCTGCATCCGTCGGGAGAACCGATGCGCACGGTGAACATCAAGGACGGATACGCCATACAGTTGGCAGTGAAGCAAGGACTCCACATCGCCATCATGACAGGAGCCACCGTTGACAGCATCCGTATCAGATACGAGAGGCTCGGAGTGAAAGACGTGTTTACGGCGTGCTCGGTGAAGATAAAGACATACGACAAGTTCCTTTCCGACAACGGACTCACCGACGAGGAGGTGATCTTCGTGGGCGACGACATCCCCGACTATGAAGTGATGAGCCGTTCGGGCTGCCCCTGCTGCCCTTCAGACGCCTGTCCCGACATCAAGGCCATCAGCCGTTACATCTCGCAGGCCGTGGGCGGACATGGAGTGGGGCGCGACATCATAGAGCAGGTGCTCAGGGCGCAGGGAAAATGGCTCGCCGACAAGAAAGCCTTCGGATGGTGATTGCCCTGTGAGTTCGTTGGCAGTTCGGTAAGTGTCAGACATGCAGTACTGCTATATAATATATAAAAGGTGGGATAATCAAGCGAAAAGAGTCTGCATGAGCGATGGCATGACAACAAGAGCAACCATAACCCCTGCATAAGCATCTTAAAGACAAAATAATGCGTATAAAATTTGCAGGGTTTGTTTTTTTTCGTAATTTTGTGGCAATTATGTTATTACCATAAATCTAACAGAAAAAATGTTGTATGTAGCATTGCCCGACAATACGCAGCATCGCTTGCCGTTCTATCTCGCCATGGAAGAATATGTGGCGAAAACCATTGATGAGGAAGACTGCTTCTTCATGTGGCAGGTGCAGCCTAGCGTGATATTCGGCAGGAACCAACTGGTGGAAGCCGAGGTAAATCTCGACTACTGCAGGGAACATTCGGTACAGACCTACAGAAGAAAAAGCGGTGGAGGATGCGTGTATGCGGATATGAGCAATATCATGTTCTCTTATGTCACGAAAGACGAACACGTGAACTTCACTTTCAACAAATATATAAACATGGTGGTGATGGTGCTCCAGAAACTGGGGCTCGACGCCAAGGCTACGGGGCGCAACGATGTGCTCATCGGCGACAGGAAAGTCAGCGGCAACGCCTTCTATCATGTGCCGGGACGCAGCATAGTGCATGGCACGATGCTCTTCGACACCGACATGCAGAACATGGTGGGAGCCATCACGCCGTCGGACCAGAAACTGCTCAGCAAGGGCATTCAGAGCGTGCGCCAGCGCATAGCCCTGCTCAAAGACTATCTCGACATCGACATCGAGCAGTTCAAGACCTTCGTCAGACAGAACCTCTGCGACTCGGAGATGACGCTGACAGACCACGATGTGGAACTGATAAAGGAGATAGAGGAGGAATATCTTACCGATGATTTCATTTACGGCAAAAATCCACGATATGCCGTGGTGAAGCGAGGACATATAGATAATGTAGGCGACATGGAGGTGAGGTTGGAGATGAAGAACAACATCATAAAGAGCGCCGCCATGGTGGGAGATTTCTTCATCGTGGGCGACATCGACGAGAATCTCCTCAAACCCATACGTGGCGTGGCGCTCACGGAGGGAGAACTGACAAAGGCACTGCCGGAGAAACTCGACGAGGTGGTGATGAACCTCAAGAGGGAAAGCTTCGTGGAGCTGCTGCTCAGCTGACACGCCACACCGGAAAGAATCTAAAAAAGAGAACCCTATAAAAACACATATCATTATGGAAAACAAAAGAACATGTCTCTATGACAAGCACGTGAAGCAAGGCGCGTTGATAAGCCCATTCGGTGGTTTCGACATGCCTATCCAGTATTCAACAATCATCGACGAGCATCAGGCAGTGAGAACAGACTGCGGCGTGTTCGACGTGTCACACATGGGTGAGGTGACCGTGAAGGGAGCCGACGCCGAGCGCTATGTGCAGCATATCTTCACCAACGACGTGAGCAAGATAGAGGCCGGACAGATTCTCTACGGCATGATGCTCTACGACAATGGTGGAACCGTAGATGACCTTCTCGTATACAAGATGGCTGAGAATGACTTCTTTCTCGTGATAAACGCTGCCAATATCGACAAAGACTGGGAGTGGATGCAGAAACAGTCAGAGGGCTTCAACATTGAGCTTCTGAACCGTTCAGAGGACTACGGGCAGATTGCTGTTCAGGGACCTAACGCTGAAACCGTCGTTGAGGAAGTGCTCGGCATAGCTTGCAAGGAGCTGACTTTCTATACTGTCAAGACCATTGGCGACGTGATAGTAAGCCGCACGGGATATACCGGAGAAGACGGATTTGAAATCTATGCAAGCCATAATTATATTTGTGACTGCTGGGACAAACTGATGGAGAGCGGACGCTGCAAGCCTTGCGGACTCGGATGCCGCGACACTCTCAGATTTGAAGTGGGACTGCCTCTGTATGGCGATGAACTGTCGGCAGACATCTCTCCAGTGATGGCAGGGCTCTCTATGTTCTGCAAACTCGACAAAGAGGAGTTTGTGGGCAAGAATGCCCTCGTTGACCAGAAGACAAACGGCGTGGCACAGAAGCTCGTGGGAATAGAACTCGAAGGAAAGGCCATTCCACGTCATGGATACACAGTGCTGAAAGACGGTGAGCCTGTAGGCGAGGTGACCACTGGCTATCATTCCATTTCAACGGACAAGAGCGTGTGCATGGCTCTCGTAAAGGCAGAGTATGGCAAGCTCGGAACGCCGCTTGAGGTTCAGATCAGAAAGAAGACCTTCCCAGGCGTTGTGGTGAAGAAGCGTTTCTACGACAAACACTACAAGAAATAATGGCAACGGTAAATCATTGAAACTTTAGACAAATATTTTTTCATAAAACAATAATCCAATAAAATATAATACTATGGCAAAAGTAATTGAAGGACTCTACTATGCAGAGTCACACGAATATGTAAAGGTAGAAGGTGAGTTCGGCTATATCGGTATCACAGACTATGCACAGAACGCATTGGGCAACATCGTATATGTAGACATGCCTGATACAGACGACGAGGTAGAGGCAGGTGAGGATTTCGGAGCCGTTGAGAGCGTGAAGGCTGCCAGCGACCTGACTTCTCCTGTAAGTGGAACAGTGGTAGAGGTGAACGAGGCTCTTGAGGACACACCGGAGATTATCAACCAGGATGCTTTCGCCAACTGGATAATCAAGGTGGAGCTCTCTGACAAGACAGAGCTCGACAACCTTATGGACGCTGCGGCATACGCTGAGTTCTGCGAGAAGGAAGCTCACTAAGAGAACGGCACGTTTTGTATGACTCTTCATTTTCTATAATATGGAATACAAGTATTTTCCTCACACGGAAAGTGAGATAAAGGAAATGCTCGACATCGTAGGAGTAGGTTCGCTCGACGAACTCTACTCTGATGTGCCGGAGGAGATCCGCTTCAAGAAGGAATACGACCTTCCGGAGGCAATGAGCGAGATGGAGGTGAGAAGATTCTTCGAAGCTCTGGGCAATGAGAACAAGAGACTGGTATGCTTTGCCGGTGCCGGCGTTTACGACCATTACACGCCAGCCGTGGTGGGACGTATCGTGCAGCGCTCTGAGTTCCTCACATCATATACTCCATACCAGGCAGAGATATCACAGGGCACGCTCCACTACATCTTCGAATATCAGTCGATGATGGCTGAACTGACAGGCATGGATATTTCTAACGCTTCTATGTATGACGGTTCCACAGCCACTGCAGAGGCTATGATGATGGCTGTGGCTGCAGGAAAGAAGTGTGACACGGTGCTCGTTTCTGAAACCGTAGACAAGAAGGTGCTCACCGTGGTGAAGACATACGCCAAGTTCCACGGCGTGAACATCGTGATGGTGAAGGAAAACGATGGCATCACCGACAAAGCTGATTTCCAGGAGAAGATAGCGCAGAAGGGTGTTGCCGGAGTAATCGTACAGCAGCCTAACCGTTATGGCATCGTGGAAGACTATGCCGGATATGCCGACACTGCCCACGACAACAAGGCGCTGATGATAATGAATGGAGTGGCTGCTGACTATGCCGTGCTCAAGACACCGGCAGAATGGGGAGCCGACATCGCAGTGGGCGACGGACAGAGTCTCGGAGTGCCGATGATGTTCGGTGGTCCATACGTGGGATATATGTGCTGCACAGAGAAGCTCATCCGCAAGATGCCGGGACGCATCGTAGGAATGACGGAAGACAGCCGCGGACAGCGTGCCTTCGTGCTCACATTGCAGGCCAGAGAGCAGCATATCCGCCGGCAGAAGGCTACATCCAACATATGCTCCAACCAGAGCCTCATGGCTCTTTTCGTTACCGTATACATGGCGGTGATGGGAAAGAAGGGAGTGAAGGAAGCTGGCGAACTGTCGTATGCCGGAGCTCACTACATGATGGACAAACTCGTGGAGACGGGACATTTCAAACCAACGTTCCAGAAACCGTTCTTCAATGAATTCTGCGTTGAATACGACGGAGACGTTGACGTGCTGCAGAAGAAGTTCGTTGACAACGGATTCCTCGGAGGAGTGAAGATGGGCGACCATACTATCATGTTTGCAGTGACGGAGCAGCGCTCCAAGGAAGAGATAGATAACCTTATTAAGTTAATCTGAAAAAGTTTGTCTGATTATGAATAACAAATTATACGGAAACTTGATTTTCGAACTGTCGCATCCTGGCAGAAAGGGTTACTCTCTTCCTGACAACAAATTCGGTGATTATGAGGTGCCTGCAGAGATGCGCAGGGAGAACGACGCACAGTTGCCTGAGTGTGACGAGATGACCGTGGTGAGACACTATACCAACCATAGCGGAAACAACTTCGGCGTGGACAACGGATTCTATCCGCTTGGCAGCTGCACGATGAAATACAACCCAGCCATAAACGAGGAGATTCCAGGTATGGCAGACTTCAGGGATATACATCCGCTGCAGCCTGTTGACACGGTGAAGGGATGTCTCGATGTTTGTGCCGGACTGAGAAAAGCTCTCTCTGAGATTGCCGGTCTTGCAGACTTCACTCTCAACCCGTTTGCCGGTGCTCACGGTGAGCTTACCGGACTGATGGTGATCAGAAGATATCATGAGAGCAGGGGCGACGAAAAGAGAACAAAGGTGATCGTGCCAAACTCGGCACACGGTACCAACCCGGCTTCTGCCGCGGTCTGCGGACTGGAAATCGTGGAGGTGAAGAGTACTGCCGATGGAGTGGTGGACGTTGACGACCTGAGAGGACTCCTCGACGACACTATCGCTGCTGTAATGATGACCAACCCGAATACTCTCGGACTATTCGAGAGAAACATTCCAGAGATTGCCAAGCTCGTTCATGAGTGTGGTGCACTGATGTATTACGATGGAGCGAACCTCAATCCGATGCTCGGCGCTTGTCGTCCTGGTGACATGGGATTCGACGTGATGCACATCAACCTGCACAAGACATTCTCTACACCTCACGGAGGTGGCGGACCAGGAAGCGGCCCGGTGGGAGTGAGAAAGGGACTGGAGCAGTTCCTGCCCGACAACGAGCATGACTCGACACTCAGCGTCAGTCCGTATCACGGCAATTTCGGCGTTATCCTCAAGGCATACACCTACATACTTTCTCTCGGCAAGGAGTATATCAAATATGTAGGACCGCTTGCCACACTCAATGCCAACTATATCAAGGAGTCGTTGAAGGATGTATATGAACTGCCTATCGCAGGACTCTGCAAGCATGAGTTCGTATTCAACGGCCTGGCAGACAAGTCTACAGGCATCACCACTATGGATGTGGCTAAACGCTTGCTCGACTATGGGTATCATGCGCCGACCATCTACTTCCCGCTGCTCTTCCACGAGGCAATGATGATAGAGCCTACAGAAAGCGAGAGCAAGGTGACGATAGACGGATTCATCGAGGTGATGAGGAAAATCGCCGAGGAGGCAAAGAATGAGCCAGAACTGCTGAAGTCAGCGCCACACAATACTCCTATCGGAAGAGTGGACGATGTGTTGGCAGCAAAGCATCCTGTGGTGACATATAAGAGCATGCTAAATGATTGATTCTATATGGATTTCAATTTGATAATCATCGGTGGCGGTCCTGGTGGATACAAGACCGCCACTTATGCCGCATCCAAGGGACTGACGGTATTGGTAGTGGAGAAAGACGAACTGGGAGGCACATGTCTCAACCGTGGCTGTATTCCCACCAAGACTTACGCGCGGCTCGCTGAGGTGATAGAGACGATGAAGGATGCCGGGAGCTATGCGCTCGACGGTGTGACATACAGTTTTGATTTCGCCAAGGCTTTCGTCCGCAAGCAGCAGGTGGTGGAGACTCTGCGCGGAGGCATCGCCACACTACTGTCGGCTTCAGGCATAACGCTCGTCAAAGGTATGGCTGTGATGAAAGACGCCCATACAGTGGTAGTTGACGGTAAGGATTATTCTGCCGACAACATCATCATAGCCACTGGCTCCGTGTCAAAGTCGTTGCCTATCCCAGATCTTGACAAAGAGATGGTGTGCGACTCCGACTGGCTTCTCGACACCGACGTGCTGCCGAAGCGCATCTGCATAGTTGGTGCCGGAGTGATAGGAATGGAGTTTGCAAGCATACTCAATTCTTTCGGTTGTGAGGTAACAGTAGTGGAATTCCTCAAGGAATGTCTGCCGCCAATCGACAGCGATATCGCCAAACGCCTGCGCAAATGTCTTGAGAAGAGAGGCGTTACCTTCTATATGCAGTCTGCCCTCAAGGGAGCGGTTTCCGGAAAGGTTACCTTTGAGCGCAAGGGCAAGGTGACAGAGGTGGAGGCCGACAAGGTGTTGCTTGCCGTTGGCAGAAAACCGCTTACTGATGGACTCGGTCTTGATGAGGTGGGAATAAAATACGATGCCAAGGGAATTGCCGTTGACGACAATATGCTCACCTCTGTAGAGAACGTGTATGCCATTGGCGACGTTAACGGCAGACAGATGCTTGCCCATGCAGCAGAGATGCAGGGCAAGAGGGCCGTGAACGCTATCGTAGGCTGTGGCGACGATATCCGCTTCGATGTGATGCCGGCAGCGGTATTCACATTGCCTGAGGCTGCCAGCGTGGGCAAGACGGAGGATGCCCTCAAGGCTGAAGGTGCTGATTATCGCAGCATAAAGCATTACTATCGTGCCAACGGCAAGGCCGTGGCGATGAACGAGACGGAGGGTATGCTGAAGCTTCTCACCGATGCCGGAGGCAAGGTGGTGGGCTGCCATGTATATGGAGCACATGCCGCCGACCTGGTTCAGGAGGTCAGTGCACTGATGTGTCAGAACATCACGGTGGAAAAGCTTGATGACATCACTCATATACATCCTACTCTGAGCGAGATTATAGTGGGATAATGCCTGCTTGACAATATCTTTCTGAAGTTACCGCCTCTATCGTGTGCCATGCGACATGAGAGACGGTAGCTTCTTCATTTCATAATTCAAGGGGGAAAACACAACGAGTGGAACCCTAAAGCAACGATTCTATAAAATGAATTTCTTTAAAAAACTGTTTGGCGTTGCCAAAGAAGAAAAGACTCCTACAGTGGAGGAACTGCAGCGTGCTGACGAGAAGAACTTCGACATACTGAAGTTTGACGGCGTGAAGGCACTCAAGATAAACAGTGTAGGGTATGCAATAGAATGTTTTACCCATGCCCTCAACATCAAGGAAGACCTTGAAGTGAGAGACTATCTCTCTCAAGCTTACGTGGGAGTGGGAGACTACAACAATGCGTATCAGCAACTGGAAAAGCTGGCGCAGGCACAGCCCGACAATATCGGAATATTCCTGCGTATGGCAGGCATTGCCTACGTGATGGAAAACTATGTGCTCATGTCTGCCTCTTGTGAGAAGGCGCTGCTCGTAGATTCCAAGTCTGTTGAGGCCCTCTTCCTCTATGCAAAAGCTTGCATCGGCACCGACGACATCACAAATGCCGTGGCAATGCTTACCAAGGCTATAGCGCTTAATGAGGAGTATGCTGAGGCTTACCTGCTGCGTGGAGAGGTGTATCTGTCTGACGGCAATCTTGATGATGCCGACAACGATGCGGCTTATCTCCTGAACAATTATCCTGACAACGAAGAGGCGCTGATGCTGAAGGCGAACATCGAGAACAAACGTGGAAATGCAGAACAGGCGATGGAATACTACGGAAAGGTAATCGACGTGAATCCATTCTCAAAAGAAGCGCTGGAGAACCGTGCCTTGTTGCGCAAGCAGGCCGGCGATGCCGAGGGCGCCAAGAGCGATGAGGAACGTCTCAACGAGATATTGTCTCGTGAGCAGGAAGAGGGGGACCAGCAGGGAATAGAGTCAAAGGTGAAGGAAAGCTACAACAATATCAATCCTTTGGGAATATAAGCTTATTATTTCAAGAAAAATCATTACCTTTGCAGCCGCTTTCATCAAAAGATGATGGATGGCATAATAACAGTTCATCCCAAATCGTCTGTCAGACCTTGTCTTGATTTGACAGTTTGGGACTTAGCGAGTGCTTGACAAACCTCCATGTCCGTGTTTGCACTGGAAACAGAGCCGCCGGACTAAACAAAACAAGAATCATGAAAGTAAGCAACAATAGTGTGAGTGTGCTGTTTATGCTTTTCAGCGTGCTCTTCTGCGTCTGCCTCATTACGGCAAACGTGCTCGAAACAAAGCAGATTTCAATAGGATGGGTCAATATCACCGGCGGACTGCTGGTGTTTCCCGTGTCGTATATCATCAACGATTGCGTGTGTGAGGTGTGGGGCTATAAGAAATCCCGACTGCTCATCTGGCTCGGTTTTCTGATGAACTTCATCTTCGTTTCCTTCGGTGCTTTGGCTGATGCCATACCAGGAGCACCATATTGGGATAATGAAGCCGGATTCCATGCCGTGTTCGGACTGGCGCCACGTATAGCCTTGGCTTCCTTCCTCGCGTTTCTCGTAGGCTCGTTCATCAACGCCTATGTGATGAGCCGCATGAAGGTGTCGTCAGGCGGGAAGCATTTCGCCCTGCGTGCCGTGATGAGCACTGTGTATGGCGAGACCGCCGATTCAATAATCTTTTTCCCGCTTGCCCTTGGTGGGGTGGTGCCACTTGCGGAATTGCCCAAACTCATTATCTCACAGATTGTGCTGAAGACGGTCTATGAGATTGTGGTGCTGCCGATAACGATGAGGGTGGTAGGGAAAACGAAGCAGATAGAGGGTGTTGACACCTACGACCGTGACATAAACTACGGTGTGTTCAAAATTGGTAATATCTAAAAATGTTCGTATGACAAATAGCGAAAACAGACAGGACGAGGGATTGCATGCCCTCGGCAAGAAGACGGAGTATAGGCAGGACTATGCGCCTGAGGTGCTTGAGACCTTCGAGAACAAGCATCAGACGAATGACTATTGGGTGCAGTTCAACTGTCCTGAGTTCACTACGCTGTGTCCTATCACGGGACAGCCTGACTTCGGAGAGATAATCATAAAATACATTCCCGACGTGCGTATGGTGGAAAGCAAGAGCCTGAAGCTGTATCTCTTCAGCTTCCGCAACCATGGCGACTTTCATGAGGATTGTGTCAATATCATAATGAAAGACCTCGTGAAGCTCATGGATCCACGTTACATCGAAGTGACGGGAATATTCAAGCCCCGTGGAGGAATAAGCATATTCCCATTTGCCAACTATGGCAGACCGGGGACTAAATACGAAAAGCTGGCAGAGCAGCGCTTCATGCAGCATGCCCTGTAGCAGATTCCGTAGCTTGTCCCAAGCGCGGATGCAGCAGCATTCCGTGTGGGGTTAATCTTCAAGATATCCTTTCGTGAACATGTCATACGACAGGGCCTCAAGTTCCTTGAGAGTCATCTGTCCTAAGGCATGTTCAATTTTTTTTATCAGTTCCTCGCGCTTGTAGTCGTTGTCGTCCGAAAGACGGTCTGTGAATGTTACCATTATCGTTATTGTTGTGTTATATAAAGCCTTTTCCGGCAATCGCCAACTGAGAGCGGGGGTGATTATCGGAATGGTTCACGAATATTATTTCTGCAAAGTTACGCAAATATTTCTTCGGATGGACATAAATAGCTAACTTTGCACTGCAATTAAGTTAAGAAATCAACGATGAAGATAGGGTTTGACAATGATAAGTATCAGTCTATACAGTCTGAACACATAAAGGAGAGAATATCCCAGTTTGATGGAAAGTTGTATCTGGAGCTTGGAGGAAAGCTCTTCGATGACCATCATGCCAGTCGTGTGCTGCCTGGTTTTTTGCCAGACAGCAAGCTGCGTATGTTCCAGAAAATCAACGACAGCATAGAGATTGTCATAGTAATCAGTGCTACAGACATTGAGAAGAACAAGAAACGGGCCGACCTCGGTATCACCTACGACGAGGATGTGCTCCGGCTCAGAGGCGAATTCCAGGGCCGTGGCTTCATGGTAGGTTCTGTGGTCATCACCCACTGGGGCGGACAGCCGGCAGCCGTGGCTTTCAAGCAGCGTCTGGAACGTCTTGGCATCAGGACCTATTGCCACTATCTCATTGAGGGCTATCCTCACAACGTGGAACTGATAGCTTCTGACGAAGGATTCGGCAAGAACGACTATGTGGAGACCGAGCGTCCGCTCGTCATCGTCACCGCTCCCGGTCCGGGCAGCGGCAAGATGGCAGTGTGTCTGAGTCAGCTCTATAATGAGAACAAGCGTGGCGTCAGGGCAGGATATGCCAAGTTTGAGACCTTCCCGGTGTGGAACCTTCCGCTCAAGCATCCTGTCAACATTGCCTATGAGGCAGCTACGGCCGACCTCAATGACGTTAACATGATAGACCCGTTCCACCTTGAAGCGTACAATAAGATTGCCATCAACTACAACCGCGACATAGAAATCTTCCCTGTGCTCAACGCTCTCTTCGAGGGTATCTATGGCACCAATCCATACAAGTCGCCAACGGACATGGGCGTCAACATGGTGGGGTTCTGCATCAGTGATGACGATGTGTGTGTGGAGGCATCGAAGAACGAGATTATCCGCCGCTATTACGCAGCCACGAATAAACTTGCGCTCGGAGCATGTAATGATGCGGAGATAAAGAAGATACAGCTCCTCATGCAGCAGGCAAAGATTTCTACCGACTTCCGTCGAGTCACCACAGCGGCAAAGGGACGTCTCAATGAAACGGGACATACGTCGGCAGCTATAGAACTGCAAGACGGCACGATAATATCCGCCAATTCCAGTCCGCTGCTTGGTTGCAGTGCCGCTCTCATTCTTAATGTCACCAAACATCTTGCTGGCATAGACCACGACCTGAAGCTCATCCCGGAGTCTATGATAGAGCCTATCCAGCACACCAAAATCAGTTACTTGGGTGGCCACAACCCTCGTTTGCACACAGATGAAGTGATTGTCGCCTTGTCTGTACTCTCTGAGCAGGACGAGAACTGCCGTCGCGCCTTGGAGCAGTTGCCTAAACTGCGCGACTGTCAGGTTCATTCCACGGTGATGCTGAGCGATGTAGACCAGCGCATATTCAAGAAGCTCGGTGTGCAGCTTACCTGTGAACCCGTGATGAAGACGGTGAAGAGATAATAAACGCCAAACGGCATATAGCCGATAGGGATAAACGCCAAGCAAGCCCTAATGATTGATTTGGGTTGAAAGAAAAAAAACGACAACCGGGTCTTGATTGAAAGGACTATATGCCTTTCGCATCAAGACCCGGTTGTCGGTTTGCTTATATTTACCAAACGATGTTTAGACAACTGTATCTTTCCGGATACAAGTATATATGGTATTTATATTGCCAATTATTGCCTTTTGTCGTAGATACAGAAAGTTGTTATTGGTCAGGGTTCTCCACAAAACCTTGGTATTTCTCTTCCAGTCCCGACATGATGGCTTTGTAGCATTCGTCCATGCGGCGGTTGATGTCCTCCGGTCCCTGTCCTTCAGGATAGATGGGTTTGTGGATGGTGAGCTTAAGCGGATGCCTGGTTACCCATTTGCAGTCTCTCATTCTCGGCATGATGTCGAAAGAACCGTTTATGGTCAGCGGCAGGATAGGCAGTTGCAGTTCGTCAGCAAGCATGAAGGCTCCTCGCTTGAACACTCCCATGTGACCGGTGAAACTCCTCGCACCCTCCGGGAACACCACAAGGCTCATACCGCCTTTCAGCGTGGCGCGAGCCTTGTCGTAGGTCTCCTTCACTTTTCGCGGTCCGCGCTTGTCTACGAAAATCTGATGCGACTTCTCACAGGCGTAGCCCACGAATGGCACTTTTCTCAACTGGTGTTTCATCATCCACTTGAACTGACGTCCGAGGAAACCGAAAATAAGGAATATGTCGAACGCCCCTTGGTGGTTGGCGGCGATGACATACGACTCGTTTTCCTTCATGTTCTCACGCCCCTCTACCTTTACCGGCAGCAGTAGCAGACGGATGATGGCCCATCCCCATGATTTGCCAGGGTAATATCCCCAGAAATGTCCTCCGCCCAGCGAACATCCAATGGCTGTGGCGAGAGATATCATTATTGTCCATAGGAGCAATATTGGCAATGCGATGCATAGCTGGTAGGCTCTATACAGATATTTCATGATAGCAGTGTGTCTTCGTTATTCTTTTATTTTCGGGTATTTCCTTGTCCATCCGTCCCAGCGCAGTCTCATTACGCCGAAGAATGCCTCTCCGAAGATGCCGCCGCTCATTTTCGACACGCCTTCTCTTCTGTTTACGAATATCACCGGCACTTCCTTTATCTTGAAGCCAATCTTGTATGCCGTGTATTTCATCTCTATCTGGAAGGCATATCCCTTGAATCTGATTTTGTCGAGTTCTATGGTTTCGAGCACACGGCGTTTGTAGCATTTGAATCCGGCAGTGGTGTCGTTCACTTTGAACCCCGTTATGAAGCGCACGTATTTGGATGCGAAATAGCTCATCAATACTCTGCCGATAGGCCAGTTCACCACGTTCACTCCGCTGACATACCGTGAACCGATAGCCACATCGTATCCTTCGTCGTGGCATGCGGCATAGAGTCGCGGCAAGTCTTTCGGGTCATGGCTGAAGTCGGCGTCCATCTCGAAAATGTATTCGTAGTCGCGCTCGAGCGCCCATTTGAATCCTTTGATGTATGCCGTTCCCAAACCCAGCTTTCCGCTGCGCTCGAGCAGATGAAGTCTGCCGTTGAACTCCTGGCTCATCAGTTTCTTCACCTTCGCTGCCGTTCCGTCGGGCGAGCCGTCGTCGATGATGAGTATGTCGAATTTCTTTTCCAGTCCGAACACTGCTCGGATAATCTTCTCAATGTTCTCTATCTCGTTGTATGTCGGGATGATGACGATACTGTCACTTGTGTTCATAATGTGTGAGAATATTAATATTATGTTGTGCAAAGGTAGCAATAAAAAACTAAGTTGTATGCTTTCGCCATTACTTTTTGATATCCCATAAGATATAATATGATTTTTTTTCAGTAACTTCGCAGCGTTTTTGTGGTAAAAGACTCTTGATGCTGGAGTAAAAGGCCCGTGTAATCCTTTATACGGCATTTGAGATCTTTTCCGTTTTTGCCATAGCGGGATGAGCCTGTAGCGTATCTCGTTAGGGCTATTATATGTTTTAGAAAAGAAGATGGAAATTCAGAAACTCTTGGACTTGTATAGTTCGTCACCTCATATAGAATCGATGCTGAAAGCGATTGGCGATTCAGAAGTGCGCACGATATCGCTGCGCGGACTCAATGGCTCGTCAGTGCCCATGGTGTTTGCTTCTGCCAACGGCAGGCTGCCGCGCACCTGTCTTTTTGTGCTTAATGACGCTGACGAGGCAGGGTATTTCTATCACGACCTCACCCAGTTGCTGGGCAATTCGCATGTGCTCTTCTTTCCGTCGGCTTATCGCAGACAGGTGAAGTACTGTCAGAAAGATGCTGCCAACGAGATATTGCGCACTGAGGTGTTGAGCCGGGTGAAGGAACAGGAGGCGTCACATGACGACTCGAATTCAACGCTCTACGTCGTGACTTGCCCTGAGGCGATGGCAGAACTGGTGGTCACCAACAAGCATCTGGACGACCGCACCCTCATGCTGCGCGTTGGCGAGGAGAGAGACGTGGTGGAGATAGAGAAGACGATGCGCTCATTCGGTTTCAAGGAGGTGGACTATGTTTACGAACCGGGACAGTTTGCCGTGCGCGGTAGCATTCTCGATGTATATTCGTTCAGCAATGAGTATCCGTATCGTGTGGACTTCTTTGGCGACGAGGTTGACTCAATACGCACCTTCGAGGTGCAGTCGCAGTTGTCGAGAGGTAAGGTGGACTGCATCTCTATCGTACCGGAATTGTCGGAGATCGTGGCAGACAAGATTTCTTTTCTCAAATTCCTGCCTGCCGACTCGTTGGTGGTGATAAAAGACGTTACATTCGCCCACGACGTGATAGAGAATATCTACCGTGAAGGTTTCTCCCATCAGGCTCTCACCGAGAAACTCGAGGGGGCCACGGAGATGGAACAGAAGAAGATAATGCAGGAGATGAGGTCGGAATATTCGTTGCTGCCGGCAACGGCATTCACCGAAGACATAGCAAAGTTCAAGAGAGTGGAATTCGGTAACAGTCCAACGGGACTGCCGCAGGCCACCATCACCTTCAGCACCACACAGCAACCTTTGTTCCATAAGAACTTTGAACTGCTCACCACTGCGCTCGAAGACTATATGCTGAAAGGTTACAAACTATATATCCTTGCTGACAGCCAGAAGCAGAACCAGCGCCTTCGCGACATCTTCGACGAGATGGCGCAGAACAAGAAACTGGCTGACGGCACTGTGATAAGCGTCACGCCGATAGATTTCCAGCCGGTGGAGAAAACCCTGCATTGCGGCTTTGCCGACAATGACATGAAGGTGTGCGTCTTCACCGACCATCAGATATTCGACCGCTTCCATAAATACAGTCTCCGTTCGGATGCCGCACGCAGCGGAAAGATGGCGCTCACCATGAAAGAACTGCAGGAGATGGAGCCTGGCGACTTCATCGTACATGTGGATTACGGCATCGGAAAGTTTGCCGGTCTCGTGCGTGTTCCCGTTGGCGACAGCTATCAGGAGATGATACGCATCGTGTATCAGAACAACGACAAGGTGGATGTGAGCATCCACGGCCTCTACAAAATATCCAAATACAAGCGCCGCGACAGCGAGAAACCGCCACGTCTCAGTGCACTCGGTTCTGGAGCGTGGGAGCGACTGAAAGAGAAAACAAAGAAGAAGATAAAGGACATAGCCCGCGACCTGATCAAGCTCTATGCCACACGCCGCCATGAGAAAGGCTATCAGTTCAGTGCCGATTCTTTCATGCAGCATGAGTTGGAGGCGAGCTTCCTCTATGAAGACACCCCCGACCAATTGAAAGCCACCAACGACGTGAAGGCTGATATGGAGAGCCAGCGTCCGATGGACCGTCTTGTGTGTGGCGATGTGGGTTTCGGCAAGACCGAGGTGGCTATACGTGCTGCTTTCAAGGCTGCATGCGATTCCAAACAGGTTGCCGTGATGGTGCCTACCACAGTGCTTGCATACCAGCATTACCAGACTTTCTGTGGCAGACTTAAGGATCTGCCTGTCAGGGTTGACTATCTGTCGCGTGCCCGCAGTGCGAAGAAGACACGTGAGGTACTTGCCGACCTGGAGGCTGGCAAGATAGACATCATAATTGGCACACACAAGCTCATCGGCAAGAGCGTGAAATTCAAAGACCTCGGACTTCTCATCATCGACGAGGAACAGAAGTTCGGGGTGTCTACCAAGGAAAAACTGCGCAAGATGAAAACCAATGTGGACACGCTGACCATGTCGGCGACGCCAATACCGCGCACGCTGCAGTTCTCTCTCATGGGAGCAAGAGACATGAGCATCATACAGACGCCGCCGCCAAACCGCTATCCCGTGTGCACCGAGGTGCATACCTTCGATTCAGATATCATAAAGGATGCAATAAACTTCGAGATGAGCCGCAACGGACAGGTATTCTTCGTGAACGACCGCATCAGCAACCTGCCGGAGATTGCCAATGTGATACGCCGAAACGTTCCGGATGCGCGAATAGCTATAGGTCACGGACAGATGAAACCGGAAGAACTGGAGAAGGTGGTGATGGGGTTCATGAACTACGATTATGATGTGCTCCTCTCCACAACCATCGTGGAGAACGGCATCGACATCAGCAATGCCAATACCATCATCGTGAACGATGCACACCGTTTCGGACTTTCCGACCTGCATCAGATGCGTGGACGCGTGGGAAGAAGCAACAAGAAGGCGTTCTGCTATCTCCTTGCTCCTCCGCTGTCGAATCTCTCTCAGGATGCGCGCCGCCGGTTGGAGGCACTTGAGACATTCTCAGACCTTGGCAGCGGCTTCAACCTCTCGATGCAAGACCTCGACATGCGTGGCGCCGGCAACCTTCTCGGTGCGGAACAGAGCGGATTTATGGAAGATCTCGGTTTTGAGACATACCAGAAGATTCTGTCGCAGGCCGTGACGGAGCTTAAGAACGATGAGTTTGCTGAGATGTATCAGGAGGAGATGAAAGAGGGCAGACAACTCAAAGGCGACGAGTTCGTTGACGACTGCGCCGTGGAGAGCGACCTTGAGATGTTCTTCCCAGACCAGTATGTGCCGAGCAGCAGTGAGAGAATGCTGTTGTATCGCGAGCTCGACAGCATAACCAACGACAGTGACCTCGATAGGTATAAGGCAAACCTTATCGACCGCTTCGGAGCTATACCCCGTGAGGGCGAAGAGCTGCTGCATGTAGTGCCGCTACGGCGTCTGGGCAAGTCTCTCGGATGCGAAAAGATAATACTCAAGGGCGGCGTGATGCAGATGCAGTTCGTGACAAATCCCATGAGTGCCTATTACAAGAGCGACGTCTTCGACCGTGTGCTCCAGTATATCGGCAGCAACCCCCGCCAATGCAATCTCAAGGAGAGCCGTGGCAAACGCTATATGGTGGTGTCGGGCATTGACACCGTGGAAAAGGCGGTGGAGATATTGAAAAAAATTAATGGATAACGATTATGCTTATACTTACAACAATACTGATTTATTTCTGTGTGCTCATGCTTATGGGCAGACTGACGAGTAAGAAATCCAACAACGAGACGTTCTATCGCGGTGAGCGCAAGTCGCCGTGGTATGTTCTCGCTTTCGGACTCGTGGGAGCGTCTATATCAGGTATCACTTTCGTGTCGGTGCCTGGAATGGTGATAAAGCAAGACATGACATATCTGCAGACGTGTCTTGGATTCATCCTTGGCTATTTTGTCGTAGCTTTCGTCCTGCTCCCAGTGTACTACAAACTCAATCTCACCACTATCTATTCCTTTCTGCAGAAACGGCTCGGCAACAGATCGTATAAAACGGGAGCCCTGTTCTTCCTGCTTTCCGAAATGACGGGTACGGCACTTCGCTTCTATGTGGTGTGCAGCATCCTGCAGCGATTTGTATTCGGACCTGTAGGGGTGCCGTTCGTTGTCACCGTAGTGGCGCTCGTAATGCTGATATGGCTATATACAAGGCGCGGAGGAATAAAGACCCTCGTCTGGACCGATACCTTCCAGACCTTCTGTATGATGGCGGCATTGCTGATAATAATTGTGGAGGTTATAGGAAAACTCGATATGTCGGTGGGTGATGCCGTGTGGGCAGTGGTGGCAGACAGCCACAGCCGCATATTCGTGTTCGACGACTGGGTGTCTACTCAGAATTTCTTCAAGCAGTTTCTTAGCGGAGTGTTCATCGTTGTGGTAATGACAGGTCTCGACCAGCACATGATGCAGAAGAATCTCACCTGCAAGACGCTGCGTGACGCACAGAAGGATATGTGTGTGGGAGGCTTTTTCTTTGTGCCTGTCAATCTGCTCTTCCTCAGTCTCGGTGTGTTGCTCCTGCTTCTGGCTGGCAAAGAAGGGCTTGCAGTTCCAGCCGACAGCGATGAGCTGCTGCCGATGTTCGCCGCATCGGGATGGATGGGGTCACTTGTGCTCGTGCTCTTCTCCATCGGCATCGTGGCAGCGTCGTTCAGTGGTACCGACTCTGCTCTGACCGCCGTCACCACAAGCTATTGTGTTGACATCAAGGAGCGTCCCGATGATGAGACATTGCGTCGCCGTGCACATTTCGGAGTTTGTGTGTTATTCGCCGTATTCATATTGGCCTTCAGAGTGATAAATTCCACCAGTGTGATAGACGCTATATATATCGTGTTGTCATACACCTCAGGCCCGCTCCTTGGTCTCTTTGCCTATGGCATACTGACCAAGCGTGGAGTAAACGACCGTCTTGTGCCATACATCTGCGTGGCGGCACCAGTGATATGCTTTGCCATAAACCAGATTACGGTTTCGCTCACTGGATATAAGTTCGGTTATGAACTGCTGATGCTCAACGGCATGCTCGTGTTTCTCGGTATGTATCTCACGTCGCATAGAGCAGCTAAGGCTGCCTGACAGTCAGAATAGGTCTTCATCTGCATTTTTTTGTCATTATTCTTCGGCACATACACCGTTTTCTTTAAGAATATAGATTTCATCTATATCAGGATAGAGTCGTTGATTTGTATGAATCTTGCATAATATGTATCTTTGCAATCGTAAAAGAGATGATAATGAAAAGACAGGCGACAATACTGGCAAGACCGGTGTCACTGTCAGAATAGTTTAACAATAATAAAACAAGGAGGCTATTATGAAAAAGTATGTTTGCGACGTTTGTGGATATGTATATGACCCTGCAGTAGGTGATCCAGACAATGGTATCGCTCCTGGCACTGCATTCGAGGATCTTCCTGCAGATTGGGCTTGTCCACTCTGTGGAGTAGGCAAGGATGAATTCAGCGAGACTGAATAACAATAGAATAAATTACAAAATAGACCGGTCATTGGCATACATGACATAATGCACATTCCAATGACCGGTTTATGTATTTAACCCCACTCTTCTGAAAAGCAAGATTCAAGCAATACCTGATGTCTGATTGCTTTTTTTGATTTTATCAAACTCTCTATTTCAATATTTCTGCCACTTCATCTTTGCTGATTCCTGTAATTTCAGCAATCTGCAGAATGTTCATACCGTTTGAATAGAGTGATCTTACTATATTATTTAGTTGCTCGCTCTTCTGCTGAAGCTGCTCGCTCTTCTGCTGAAGCTGCTCGCTCTTCTGCTGGAGTTGTTCGCTCTTCTGCTGGAGTTGCTCATCCTTATGCTTCAGTTCCTTGTCACGGTTCATTATTGCCGTGTCACGGTCCTCTATCGCCTTGTAATATTCATCCTCCACGTTCATGTCCTGACGCATCTCGGAGTCGGCGGCAGCGGCTGTAAGACGATGGAGCATATACATCATGTCGGCATCATCCTCATATTTGTTCTCGTCAATATTGAGAACCTGCTTGTCTTCCGCATCTTTCCTCGACTGGTCGAAAACGCTGAGCACCTTCTCAAGGCGGTTGTTCACACGACCTTTCAACCTCGGTATCTGCACAATTATGCTGTTGTGGGTAAGACTCTCAACGAACGGGTCTTCCTTGCCCTCCTCTACCACCTCGCCGTTGTAGTCGAACACGTCGTGGTTAACATAAACCACCGGCTCCTCAATGTCGCCGACTCGATGTCCGAGAAGGTAAACGGCAACCATTGGATATGCGAATCCTTTCGGCGAGTCTTTGCGGATGTTTATCTTGTTACTGTACTGCGCACCCAGATACTGGCGGAAGCGCAGGGTCTCCGTGTCGAGCCATGTCTTCTGCAGTTCTATAAGGATGACGCGGTCCTTGAATCCCTCGCCCTCAGCATCCTTCTCCCTCACGGTGGCTGCAAAGTCAATGCGGAACATTGAAAGCGTGTCTCGTGTGGTGTTCACATACTCGTGCGGGCGCATCTCCACCTTCACCACCTCTTTCTTCAGCAGTGCAGAGAGGATGGTCTTTGATATGCGTTCGTCAGACATTATGTATTTGAACACGGAGTCGTAAATCGGATTGGCTACATGTAATATCATATGCGATGGCGTTTACAGGTTATTATATTTGCAAACTTACACATTTTATGTGAATTACAATGCTTTGAGTCTGTTTTTTTGATATATCTTTTGTTTCCTTGTCTTCAGTGAGTCATATAGCTCGGATATTATTTACCCGACAAAGTTCGTGGCAGGAGCTAATCAAATATCAGTGATATATGTTTTACAGTAGTAAGAATTCTTATATGAGTCTTTCTCAAAAAAGAATGTTGTCTATTCTGTAACACTAATTAAGAGCAATGGTAAATATTAATATCGCAATTCTAATTTTATCCCCGACCTTGTCGTCAATAGTGATACCTATACCTAAATCATGCATAGACATATGAAAACTATCATTTATTGCTGAGGTTATTTTTTGTATATGATTCATTTTTATAGCAGATAAGCTACTAACATGAATATTTGTAATCATGAATTTGATTGGTTCATGATTTATACCATTTTTTACAAATTCACAATTTATATTATTTATCGAATTTTCCACTTCCTGTATGTTGGAAGCTGTTTCTGTTTCATAAAAGGCAAAACTTCTTTTGGGTATATGATAAATTAAAGATTCTAAAGTCCAATGAATGACATTATTGAATGATATGGAAAAAAACTCTTTAACAATATCACATAATCTTTTATCTAGTAAATTGAACATGTCTACAAAATTCGGTGCATATGAATCAGGAATATTTTCCAATACGCTATCACTATCGATGATAAAAAGAGAGTCAATATACTTTTTCATGTGTGAAATATTTGATAATGCTCTTTTTTTTCGCTCTTTTCCTTCCCAACGGAAAGGAGTTGTTATGATGCCTACCGAAAAAAGATTCAAAGACTTTACTATATGTGCTACAACAGGAGCTGAACCTGTACCAGTGAAGCCTCCGAATCCTGCAACGATAATAACACATGATGGGCTTTTCTTGAGAATCATTTCCCGTATGTCATTCTCTGCTCTGATAGTCAATTCAATCCATGTCTCAATATGTGGCCATTCATAAATGAAATGTCCACTATAAAACATACCTAAATTAATGTAAGGAAAGGCAGCAGAGTACGAATTTATGGTAAGATAATCGATGTTTTGAATATTTGTTTGCTTCAATCTTTTTAAAGTCTGATCAGCTCCTCCACCTACGCCAATTACTAAAATATTATGCCCCATTGTCCTATTTTATAAAATGATTATCAGTTCAACCTGAAGGTTATCGGTATAGTATATTTTACGCGAACAGTTTTACCGTTTACCTTTCCCGGAATCCATTTAGACATTCCCCTGACAACCCTTATTGACTCTTTATCCAATGATGGATATACGCTATTTGCAACATCTACGTTTGAAATGCTGCCGTCGTGCTCTACAACAAAGGTTACTAATATGCGTCCTTCAATCTTGTTTTTTGTAGCGTCAATTGGATACTTGACATTGTATGTAAGATATTTAAACAGTTCTTCCCTTCCTCCAGGAAAACTCGGTTGCTGTTCAACAACTTGATAAACCTCTTCCTAGTCAGATTCTGTAGAATCATCTCCAACAGTTCGCAATATTGTAGGTCCGTTTTTCTCGTTATTTGGGCTAATTACATTCTGAGCCTTTAAATTAAAGCTTGGCAACAATAGTAAAGCTAATGGTGTAAATAAATTCTTCATACTATATAATATAATATTTTATAATTCAATCTTTTCTATCTCTGACCGTGAATACAGCAGGCAAGTGCAAATATAGTTTATATTTGTATCAGTGCATGTTTTTTTGAATAAAAAGTGGAAAGTTTACCCGTTGGAGGAATTATTTTTGATGATAGATATGAGTAAAAGTTGTAAATATCGCTTGATTTTCAGGATAACCGAGATTTGCAAAAAAAATGTCAGACCATCTGTTTTTTTTGTCGTAATATTCTGACAAACAGAAAGTTAACCACCTGGCAACTGTCAGCCAATCATCTGGATGATTTGCTGATGAAAGGATTTGTCGGATGTGAGTAATTCTGACGATAGGAATTGCATGCGTTGGCAGAATCCTGTAATACATGAATATGGGTACTACAACATTAACTTATTGGGCAAACGTATTACATATGTCAGATAAAAACTCATGTAATAAGCAAATTTAAACCCACCAATTTTTCGTAAAGTTGACCCACCAGCTTATTTCCCCCTAACGTGGGGAATGAAACCCCACATTGGGGGGTGATGTTCCCCACGCTGTGGGGGAAAAATCAAGGTCAGGAAATATAGTTTGAAACTTGCCAAATGTAAGGAGCAGGTATATTCATTTCATACGATAAAACGATAACCGAAGAAAGGTATATGGTGTATTTACTCACTTGTCAACAGGAAAAGATTAGGCTTAATGGAATAAAATCGCTAACTTTGCGTTTGGAAACAATAATAAGAAGAAAGGAAACGATTATGAAGATTTTGCAGAGTTCAGTGTTCCGTGCCATCTGTGCCATTGTTGTTGGCGGAATGCTAATCAAGAATCCGGACAGTACGGTGAAAGGCATTACGATAGCCATCGGTGTGCTTTTCCTCATCTCCGGCGTCATATCATGCGTTGTGTATTTCAATGCCCGTATGCACAGTGCCGACAATGAGGTTTACGATTCCAACGGCAGACTCCTCGTCGGCGGCAGACCGGCATTCCCTATCGTTGGATTGGGCAGCGTGATTCTCGGTTTCGTATTGGCGCTTATGCCGAGAGCTTTCGTCACATCGCTGATGTATGTGCTCAGCGGCATATTGCTGCTCGGAGCCCTCAATCAGTTTCTTGTGCTTATCCAGGCCCGCAAGTTCGCACGTCTGCCGATGTGGTATTGGGTGTGCCCTTCGCTGATATTGCTCACTGGTATATTTGTTATGGTGAAGCCGATGGAGTCGGCAGGACTGCCATTGCTCATCATCGGATGGTGTCTGCTGTTTTATGGTGTGTCAGAGTGTATCAGTGCGTTCAAGATACATCAATACCGTCGTATGCTGTCGAAAAGCGACAAGGCAAGTGACGGTGAAAAAGAATAAACCCGAATCGGTCGTTAGGGCTTGCTTGGATTTTGTTCTTTTAGAAGAGTGGATTTTGTTTGGCTTTTAATGAGTAATAGCGAGCTATTGCGAATTAAAAACAGACAAAAGACGCCTTATAAAAAACAAAAGACTGCAAGCAGTAATTAAAAAATACAATAAACGGCCTAATGACCTCTAAGTTTGCAGAAGATTGCGACGAAGTCGCATAAACTCCAAAATAATCAAGGTAAAACTATGATTGCTAAAGACAGTTTCGTACCTTTGTTGTAAAAAGGTAGAATCGGTCTGTCGAAGAGGTAAACCAGCTAATGACCCAGCCGTAAAGCTATAAATCGTTTAGGTCCTCATCGACATAGTTGCAAAGACCAGATAGAAAGTTATCGGCTCTGAGCCTTGTTAGAGTGTTAGTCCATACAACTATTGACCAATTCTACACAATATAACTCGTACAAAGTTATGAAGAATTTATTTATCGGAGTTGATTTTTCGAAAGAAAAAGTTGATGTGGCTATCCTTTTTGCAGACGGACTGGCAGAAACCGCTGCTAGAGTGTTCAACGAGTTCAAGACAACCGTGTCTGGCTATAGGCAGTTGGTCAAGTGGGTTGAGCAGAATTCCTGCGGTATCGACTCGTCCTTGTGGCTCTTCTGTGGCGAGAACACGGGCGACTACAGCAAGGGACTGTGCAACTTCCTCTACGGTAAAGGCTACGACATGTGGCTTGAGAACGCAAAGAGCATCAAAGACGCATCTGGTCTTAGACGATTGAAGTCTGACCGTGCTGACGCCTCGATGATTGCAGAATACGCCATGAGGAATTACGATAAAGCCGTTATGTACGAGCCTCTTAGCGAGTCGCTTACACAACTGCGTGAGCTGTTCCTATACCGTCAGATGATCGTAAGACACAGATGCAGTTTCCAGGTGCGTAGAGGCGAAAAGCGACTCACTATGGAGAAGTCGCCAGTCAAGACAATGATTTCGCAGAGCGGACGGCACATCGTCTCTGAACTCAATAAGGAGATAGAGAAGATAGATAAGCGCATTGCCGATCTCATCAAGTCGGACGAGGAACTCACCGAGGTGTTCACCATCGTGACCTCGGTGCCTGGCATAGGAACGCAGAACGCTGTGTGCCTGATGGTGTACACCGACAACTTCCGGCGTTTCAACTACGACTCACGCAAGATTGCCTGCTATTACGGCCTAGCTCCATTTGGCAAAGATTCGGGAACCAGTGTGCATTCCGATCCGCATGTACATTATATGGCTAACCGCCAGATAAAGGCCATGCTGACGCAAGCGGCACTAGCTGCCGTCAACTTCAATCCCATTATGGCGAGGTACTACATGCGCCTCGTAGAACGAGGAAAGAAGAAGCAGGTTGCACTGAACAATGTCAAGAACAAACTTGTACATTTGGTCACAGCCATGGTCAGAAATCGCCAAACATTCACCCCTGAATATAAAATCTCAGCATAAATTGAAAATAATGGTCAAAACATTTGGATATTAACATAGAAAGCGATTTGGGATAAATGAATTCAGCGTCAGTTCTTTGCTGCCTGCTTCTTGTTTATGATTCTTGTCATCACCATATTTATGGCGATGAAGAGGATAATGTCGATAAGCACGATCAGCGAGATGCATACGTATGGAATCATTGCCAGATTGATGATGATGTATGCCAGCTGCAGTGAGAGTATCGAAACGAGAGTCTGATGCTGGTTCAGACCGATGGCAAGGAACTTGTGGTGTATGTGTCTCTTGTCAGGATTGAAAATCGGCGTGTGGTGTTTCATTCTTACGATTATCACGCGGAACACATCGAAGGTGGGCACTATCATCAGACTGTATGCAAAGGCGAGACACACTTTCTCGTATGGCATATCGCTGCAGAACAGCGTGATGCCGTATTTGCCGCATGGAATGAGGTCGGGACGGCTCATTGCAAATTTGATGGTGAAGAAGCTGAGCATGAAGCCGATGGTGAGGCTTCCCGAATCGCCCATGAAAATCTTCAGTCCCTTTTCTGGATTGCCGAAGATGTTGTAGTACATGTAGGCCAACAGGATTCCCATCAGTCCGGCGATGAGAATGCAGTAGATATACAGTTCTATGCAATAGAAACCATAGAGGAATCCTCCCAATGCTATGAATGCGAGCCCTGCTGCCAGTCCGTCGATGCCGTCGATGAGGTTCATGGCGTTGTCGATGAATGCTATGCAGAGCACCGTGAGAGGGAATCCCACGGCGAACGGGATCTCATAGATGCCGCAGAATCCGTATAGATTGTTGATATATAGGCCTGAGATTGGCAGCAGACTGGCTGCTATGATCTGGAACAAGAACTTTATCTTGGCCTGTACTCCCACGATGTCGTCAACTATGCCCACGGCATATATTATCAGCAGACTTATCATGCAGCTTGCCGTCCATTGGTTTATCACGATTTTCTGGTCGCCCGTGATGTTCTCGTAGGTGAGCAGCATTATGATTGCTGCCAGCAGCATGCTTGGCAGGAAGGAAATTCCGCCGAGTCGGGGGATTGCCGCATGGTGGACCTTACGTTCGTCGGGAATATCGTAAAGCTTGTTCCTTCTGCAGAAGTTCAGAATGAATGGTATGAAGCAGAAGCCCGTGAGCATGCTTATGAGAAATGTGCCGATCAGCAGTAATGATATCGTGTTCATCGTTATATTTAAGTCTGTATTTATCCTGTGACGCGCTTGGCAGGCAGCGAAAGCCACACTATGGCGAGCGTCAATTTTTAGTATTATAACACTGAAATTCGGTTAATATTGTATAAGTAATGTCTTTTTTCTGTACTTTGTGTTACAAATCCAATGATAGAACGTCGAAAAGATATGCACCTTTGGGTGTATTGGTATTGTAAATTACAGAATAACAACATTTTCAGAAACATTATGGATATGAAACCATTTTTGCCGGCTATACTTTTTGCCGTCTCTCTCGATGCTGCTTTTGCGTCAGGCGTCAGAGACGATGAAACAAAAGTTGGCTCCGGACAGGCATATGCATCAGCTGTTGCCATTTCAGACTTGATGGAAAACGGCGACATAGTGAGGTTGAGTCAGGTGGGCGCCAAGGCTATGCCGGCAGACATCGCTCCGCTGGGCAAGCTGCCGTTCAAGATGAAACAGGTAAAACGGCCAGTGTTCAAGTCAAACCGTCTGATAATCAGCGATGGCGACAAGGATTCAGCGGGCAAGGTGACCAAGGCTTTGAATGCCAAGATTGCTGAACTGTCGGCAATGGGCGGCGGACGACTCATCGTGCCTGAAGGCAGATGGCTGACGGGTAGGGTAGAGCTGCAGAGCAACGTGGAGCTTTATCTTGCCGAAGGTGCTCGTCTGGAGTTTTCGGCATCGATAGCCGATTATCAGCCAGCAGTATTCACCCGCCATGAGGGTATAGAAGTTATGGGAGCAGGAGCTTTCATCTATGCCAACGGAGCGAAGAACATCGCTCTGACAGGACATGGCGTGGTGTCCGGTCCGCCGATGGACGTGGAGATGAGGACTCTGCGCAACGGCAACAGTGTGGTGGAGAAAGATGTGGACTATCGGCTGCCTGTGGCAGAGAGACTCTGCGACGGACTCGACGGCCGCACCTTTTACCGTCCGAAGTCGTTTGCGCCAATCAACTGCAAGAATGTGCTCGTAGAGGGAGTCACCTTTGAACGTAGCGTGTTGTGGAACATCAATCCCATATATTGTGATAATGTCATAATACGCGGTGTCACTGTGAATTCCGTGGGAGTTCCAAGTGGCGACGGCATCGACATCTCGTCGTGTAAGAACGTGCTGATAGAGTATTCCACTCTCAGTTGCGGCGACGACTGCTTCACACTGAAGAGCGGAAGGGCAGAAGACGGCTTGAGAGTGGGCAGACCTACAGAGAACGTCGTCATCAGATATTGTCTTGCCGAGAAGGGACATGGCGGCATAACCTGTGGCAGCGAGACGGCGGCAGGAATAAAGAATGTGTATCTGCATCATTGTGTGTTCAACGGCACACGCACAGGCTTCAGATTCAAAACGAGACGCAATCGAGGCGGTGGAATATGGGACATCGCCTACGACAATGTGCGGCTCATCGACGTGGCAGAAGCATTCACATGGGATCTCCTCGGTTCGCGCATGTATATGGGGGAATTGGCACAACGCAATCCGCCTCTTGCCGTCACTGCGCTCACTCCAGTGGTGAAAGACATCACGATAAGGAATTTCATCATCGAGTCTGCCGACCGCATGATGAGTATGAACACCATACCCGAAGTGCCCACAACGGGAGTGCTGCTGGAGAATGGAGTGGTGAGGACCAACCGCATCTTCAAGACGCTCAACGACGTCGGTTCGTTGACGCTGAGAAACATCACCATACAGGCTACCGACAACAACATCAATATCGACAACAGTCGTGGCATAACCTTTGACAACGTTACATTCTACGTGCCAGGCGATTCGCTGAGATACAACATCAAAGGCGGCAAGGCTGAGAAGCCTGTATTGAAATGAAACAGATAGAAACCAATAACGTTTGAGCAATGAGAAAAATATCATCAGTAATGTTGCTTCTGTTGTTCTGTATGGCAGTGTCAGCCGGTGGTTACGACACGGCGAAAAGGGATTCTATCCTCTCCGTCATTACAGGTGCACATATGCCAAAGAAGAAAGTGAGCATTTTGAAATACGGCGCTAAGGGCGACGGAAAGAAAGATTGTCTGCCTGCATTCAAAAAGGCTATGGCGCAGTCGAAGAAGAATGGCGGACTGCACATTGTGGTGCCTGCAGGCACATACTATTTGCAGGGACCTATACATTTTGAGAGCAATACCTGTCTGGAACTATCCGAAGGTGCCATATTGCGCTTTTCGCCAGATCCGCAGTTTTATCTCCCTATGGTGAAGACCAGTTGGGAGGGGACATTCCTTCAGAATTACTCTCCGTTCATATATGGCTATGGTCTGCATGACATATCAATTATCGGCAAGGGAACAATTGATGGCAATGCTTCAACCACCTTTGCCACATGGCGCAAAAAACAGAAACCAGCGCAGCAACTGTCGCGGAATATGAACCATAAGGAGACTCCAGTCCCTGAACGCAACTTCGGTGAAGGATCGTGGCTGCGCCCGCAGCTGATACAGTTTTTCGGATGTACCAACATTACGCTTGCCGACTTCTTTGTCACCAATTCTCCGTTCTGGTGTATTCATCTGCTCAAGAGCGAGAACATCATATGCCGATCGCTGCGTTATGATGCCAAGCTTGTGAACAATGACGGTATAGACCCGGAGATGTCGCGAAATATACTTGTCGAAGACGTATCGTTCAATAATGGCGACGACAATGTGGCGATAAAGAGCGGACGCGACAATGACGGATGGGCGGCGGCTTCTCCGTCAGAGAACATTATTATCCGCCGCTGCCGTTTCAAGGGATTGCATGCTGTGGTGATAGGCAGCGAGATGTCGGCAGGAGTGAGAAACGTATTTGTGGAAGACTGCACCTATGCCGGATATTGCAAACGCGGCATCTTCGTGAAAACGAATCCCAACCGCGGCGGATTTGTGGAAGGGCTTTATGTCAGGAACTGTGAATTCGGCGAGGTGGAAGACCTTTTCTATGTCACGAGCATGTATGCCGGTGAGGGAATGGACGATACCCACTTCTCTGTGGTCAGAAACATCTTCGTGGACGGACTCCGATGCGACAAGGCTCGCATTGGCGGTATTATATTGCAGGGTACAGAGGCAAAGCCGATATCAGATGTCGTGTTTCGGAATGTGGATATAAAGGAAGTGAAAAACGCCCTCAGCATGGATAATACAGAGGGCGTTATGTTCGCGGGCTGCCATCTGGGCGGAAAGGCTGGTGTGCCAACACAGGTGACGGCAAAAGACAAAATTTTCAATTAGAAGTCTGTCAGTTTCGTCAGAATCTGAACTGCAGCTGAACGTCTGCCATATTATAGTTGTGCTTGTTCAGTGTGCGGTCGTTTACGAAAACATATTCGGCGGTGACTCCAATGTTCTTAGAGAACTTGTAGTCGGCGCCGATTTCATACATAGTCTTCGATTTGTCCCATTCGCCGTTGCGGCGATACATGTTGTAGCGAGCCTTAACGTGGGCTTTCTTCTTCTTGATAGGAGCGATGGCGAGGGCATACAGACCGTCGGCTTTGCTGCCATAGCCGTTGAGCGTAAGGTCTGCGTTCTTCTCGTTGTCGGAAGTCTTGAAACCTTCACCCGTGCTGTGGATATATTCAGAACGGAAAGTCCAGTCGCTCTTCGTCACGTATTCCGCACTCACGGCATATCGGTGTTGCGGCAGGCTTTTTGTCACGCTGTGTTTCTGTCCCGCCTCATCGGTATAGCTCCATTTGCGGGCATAAGAACCCTCCAGGCCGAACACTCCGATGCGCATTCCCTCTACAGGCATCACCCACACGCCGCCAGCCACTGTTTTCTGCTGGTCAACGTCCTTGCGGTTTATTCCCTGGCCGTTGAACACTCCTGCCTGATAGTGGAACAGAGGTCTGCCTTTGCCGACATTCAGAAAATCACCCTGCAACTGTATACCGATGTCGCGGCCGTTGCTCGACTGCTGTCCTGACCGGTCGGAGAATCCAGACAGGCAGCTCACATTCTGGCTGTAGCTCATAAAGCCCTGGTCGATAGGGTGCATGGGGTTCTCAAAGGTGAATGGCAATTTGAACTGTCCTGCCTTTACTCTCAGGAATGGATATTTCTGCCATTCTGCAAATAGGTCAACGAGGCGTGGCGATGTGCCGTTGTTCGTCGTGTTGCCATTTATCTGCATCTGGGCCTTCCAGTAGAAGTCACCTTTCAACCGCCCGTCAAGCGACACTCTCACCAGGCGCAGGTCAAAAGTGTTCGACTTGTTGCCCTGTTGGCCGGAGTATTGGTATTCCACGAGACCGTAGCCCGACAGTTTGATGTTACTGAACCATGGCGTTTGTTTCGTTTCTTGAGCAAACGTCGTTGCCGCCATCATAAGGGCGGCTGCCAAAGTAAGTTTTCTCATATCTTATTTTATCTTGTGTTTTTTTCTGGGTATTTCTGTTATGTATGGTCATGTTGATCTTGCCAGATTTTCATCTTTTCTGGATAGTCAAATACCAACATTATGTCACTACAAGTGCGCAAAGGTACTTCATTTTCTCTTACTGACCAAGGTTTGTCGTCTGAATTGGTTCTTTGTAAATACACTTTGTCAATCATTCTGTGTCGTCCTGACGTATGTTCAGGAATATGAAATAGCATAACCCAAAACGGTCATTAGGACGTTTACTTTATTTTTTTTTATGACTGCTTGCAGTCTTTTGCTTTTTATAAAGCGTCTTTTGTCAGTTTTTAATTCGCAATAGCTCGCTATTACTCATTAAAAGCCAAACAAAATCCACTCTTCTAAAAAAACAAAATCCAAGCAAGCCCTAATGGCTGATTTGGGATAAAGACGTCGCTTTGTGATGGTTTTGTTTTCTTTCTAAAAAGATGAGCCGGAATGACGATGGTCCTTTGATTTCCATCATCACTCCGACTCATTGTAGTTTGTTATTCAGCTCCGTATAGAAGTGTATAGACTTTTTATGCAAGAATTGCATCTGCAAGTGCTTCGAGGGCAGGGATGTCACCCTCTTTCATCACGCCGCGCAGTGTTACAAGGTCGCCCTTTATCGTGATGTTTTTCATCTCTTCGAGCATCTGCTTCATCACTCTGCCTGCACTCGGTGCCCAGCTGCCGTTCTCGATAATGGAAACCTCGCGCTTCTGCCAAGCCTTGATTTTGAGATGATGCAGGAAGTCGAACATCGGAGGGAAGAGACCGGCGTCGTAGCTTGATGCTGCGAGTATCACCTTGCCATATTTGAATGCGTCTTCGATGGCTTCAGCAAGGTCGTCGCGGCATAGATCGGTGATAGCCACCTTCTTGCAGCCCTTAGCCCGCAGTATGTCGGCGAGTTTCTCAGCTGCCGCTTTTGTGCATCCGTGTATTGAGGCGTGAGCGATAAGAACACCTTCTGCTTCCACTCCATAACTGCTCCATATGGTGTAGAGACGCAGTGCCTCCTGCATCTTCTCACCGCTGAGAAATGGTCCGTGTAGTGGCAGAATCATATTTATGTCGAGCTGCGATGCTTTCTTGAGCAGTGTGGAAACAGGACCTCCGTATTTTCCGCAGATATTGAAGTAGTAGCGGCGTGCCTCACAAGCCCAGTCGTCCGGGTCGGCATCCATGACACCGAATTTGCCGAATCCATCGGCAGCGAACAATACCTTGTCGAGAGCATCATATGTCACCATCACTTCAGGCCAGTGTACCATCGGTGCCATAACGAAATGCAATGTGTGTTTGCCAAGTTCAAGAGTGTCGCCTTCTTTGACGGCGATTACGCAGTCGTCCACATTCAGTTCCGGGAAGAAAAGCGGAATCATGGTCTTTGCTTTTGCTGAGCATACGATCTTTATTTCAGGGTACATCGCCTTCACCTCAGCTATGCCGCTAGCATGGTCTGGTTCGAGATGCTGCACTACGAGATAGTCTGGTTTGCGACCGTCTAGGCCTTCTGTCAGGTTCTTTTTCCATTCCTCCATAGTGCGCTTGTCAGAGGTGTCCATGATAGCCACTTTCTCATCCATGATGAGGAAAGAGTTGTAGCACATGCCCTCTGGTACGTTATACTGCGACTCAAAGAGTCGAATGTCGGCATCATCGCAACCGATATAATAAATGGTGTCTGTAACTTTTTTCATGTTTATATTATTATTGTTTTTATTTCTATAAGGTGGATAATATTCTTGTTGCCTCTTCTGCAGACAATCCTGTAGCGACGGTAATCATGTTTATATCTGCTCCTATGGCCTTCAGTCGCTTTACTGTTTCGATTTTTTCTTTCTCTATACCTTCCGCACGTCCTTCCGCACGTCCTTCCGCACGTCCTTCCGCACGTCCTTCCGCACGTCCTTCTGCACGTCCTTCTGCACGTCCTTCCGCACGTCCTTCCGCACGTCCTTCCGCCAATCCGTCTTGCTTGGCACCTTCAAGAACGGATAATGTGTCACGATATTTCCTGAGACCAACATCATATTTCATTCGCTCCTGTCTCGAAAGGGAGGCGACGTCAGCAATCTGTTCCAGTCTCTTGAAAACCGAACTTTTGGCTGCCCAAGGTAATCTTGTCAATGTCTCCATATTCTTCAGTACATATATCCATTTGTCAAAATCTGTATCACACTCGTCGGCTTCCTTGGTGAATAAAGGGAGCTGCATGAAAGTCATCCTCATCTTATCTGAGAATAGCTTGTTGTTTCCCTTGTCTGCCAATCCTATATCCGACCGGAACTTCTTGTCAAAGTCCATCGGGCAAAAATTCAGAAAGGCTACAAGATACACCGCATCGATGTTGTATTTCCAGTCTGTTCCCCTTTCTCCTTGTCTTGCTATGGCTTCACATACATAATAGATGCTCCGGTTCTTGAAATAAGGCTGTGACTTGTTTTGCATTTCCACGATGATGTTTTCTCCTTTTTCCGTTTGGCAGTATATGTCGTATATAAGCGAACGGTCGTCTTCGAAGAGGGCTGGTTGTTCTTTATCGAGGAATGTAATGTTTGTTATGCGTTCTTCGCCGAGCAGCAGACTGTTGAGAAAATCAATAATCAGCGGCTTGGATATCTCTTGTCCGAAAATCCTTTTGAATCCTATGTCTGTAAAAGGGTTGATGAATTTTGCCATAATGAGACATTTAATGAAGTTTATTTGCAAAGATAATGCTTTTTATTAAATCTGCAATTATCTTTGCTCTTTTATGAAAAGAATTTGTTGCTTTTTTGAATGTGGCGTATTGGTCATCCACATCCTTCGCTCTTCTGGTTCCATCTTTTCTATGGCATATCGTAGAGTGGTACGAGGCATTGTCTCGTGGTGCTCAGACAGAAATCCACGTAGCACTTCGATATTCCTTTTCCCCACTTCTCTTAACATCCATCCCGTAGCTTTGTGTATGAGGTCGTGTGGATGGTGGAGCAGCTTTTTTGCAATGCGCAAGGTGTCGCCAAACTGTCCTTCCCTTATCAGAGCTGCGGTAGAGACTATGGATATACGCTGTTCCCACAGGTTTGAACTTGCCGACAGCGTGTCGAGAATGTTGCGATCAGGCATCGTGCCGTCGGGTAGGGGATGGAGGAGAAACGTTCCGATGATATAGCTGCAAGATAGGTCAACAAGGTCCCAATTGTTGGCTTGTATGGCATGGAGCAGATAGAAATCGGCAATCTCTTTCCTGCGGTCAGGTTGACCAGTGCCGTTCCTTTTCGGTAATGCAGCCTTCATCTCTTCAACGAGCAGAAGGAATCCGCAGAGTCTAACCTCAT
>NZ_NALQ01000029.1:0-136089 GCF_008680225.1 Prevotella sp. LMAG:51
ACCCTTGTTAGATGTCTGACCGAAGTTCTTGTACATGAAGTTATAACCTGAGCTTGAAGAAATCTTGCTCAGCATCAGAAGGTCTTTGGTAGTGTTCCAATATAAATCCAAGTTACCGTTGATACGGCTGTTGAAGAATCCGAAGTCGAAACCGAGGTTACGGGTGATAGTAGTCTCCCACTTCAGGTCATTGTTTGACTTTGAGTTTCCGAGTTCCATCACAGTTCCCATCTCGCCACCGAAATATGGCTCTTTCAGTTTGCTGTAGTCGTTAGGGAAAGAGAATGGCTGATAGATGCTGCCAGAAGGGATACGGTTATTACCGGCCTCACCATAGCTCAGACGGAGCTTCAAGTTAGAAAGCCAGTCAACAGACTTCATGAAGTTCTCCTCGCTGATACGCCATCCGAGGGCTACAGCAGGGAAGAAGCCCCAACGGTTGCCAGAAGCGAACTTGCTTGAACCGTCGGCACGGAATGTAGCTGTCAAAAGATATTTGTCGGCATAGGTATAGTTCACACGTCCGAAGAAAGACGCCATATTGTCCTTGGCACCGATTCTGTTGGCGTTAGGCTGAGCCTCGCCAGCACCCTGGTGGGCGAGTACCTCACCGATAGAGAAATCTGTAGGGAAATTGATTGTAGAAGAATAATAATCCTTCTGCAATGAGCTTGACCACTCCTGACCAACCAACACATTCAAACGGTCGCCCTTTGCGAAGGCATCCTTGGTATCGTATGTCAGGGTGTTGGCGTTACGCCAGTTGCGCACGTCTGTGCGGGAGAACTTAGACTTTGGAGCACCGGCACCTGTATTGTCGCTACGTGTAGCGAGCTTGTCCCAAGCCTGGTCAGTATTTTCAAATCTCCATGTGAAACCTAATTCAGAGCGGAAAGTGAAATGCTTGAACGGCTTCCAGTTCAAACCTGCATTGTAGTCCTGACGGAAACGACGCTGCTGCTTGTAAGTACCGCTCATACGGTCGTATGGATTGATATCGGTATTTGACGACTCGTCAGCATCGTCATCACTTGATGCGTTAAGTGGTTCAACAGGACGGTATGTGATTGCCTTGTTGATGATTGAGTTTGAGGCGCTTGCGTCGTTGGTATCGCCACCTGAGTTAAGACCGTCGACTACAGAATATGCCAAACGGGCATTGAAGTCGAGTGTCAACCATTTGTTCAACTTGCTGTTCAACTTGGCATTAACGTTGTTCTTGCTGAAGTTTGAACCCATCATGATGCTCTTGTCGTCGGTACGAGAATAGCTGACGTTGAACTTTGTCTCCTTGGAGCCACCGCTTACAGATATGTTGTAAATCTGCTGCAGACCGGTTCTGCCGAAGAGCTCATCCTGCCAGTTGCGACCGGTAACAGACTTCCAGATATCCATATCTCTCCAGTCACCATACTCCTGCTCCTTGCCATACTGAGTCTCATACTGATACTTGGCATAGTCGTATGGAGAGAGGACGTCGAGTTCCTTCATCACCTTGCGCACACCGAGAGAAGCGCTGAAGTTCACCTGTACTTTGCCTTCCTTACCGCTCTTGGTAGTAACGATTACAACACCGTTGGCACCACGTGCACCATAGATAGCCGTTGAAGAAGCATCCTTCAACACGTCGATGCTCTCGATATCGTTAGGCGCAATGTCGCTGATTGAGCTGACAGGGAACCCGTCAACGATGTAGAGAGGAGAGTTGTCCTGAGAAAGAGAACCACCACCACGCACACGAATCTTCACATCGGCATCTGGTGAACCTTCTGTTGTAGTAACAGTCACACCAGCCATCTTACCCTGGATAGCCTCAGAGGCTGTAGATACAGGGATGTTTGCCAAATCCTTGGCGCTGACAGAAGTGACAGAACCGGTAAGGTCCTTTTTCTTCACCGTACCGTAACCGATTACAACGACATCATTCAAGGTTGTCGCTTCGTCCTCCATTACGATGTTAACACTGCTCTTGCCGCTAACATTGACAGTAGCAGTCTTCATACCGATGTATGAAACTGTAATCTGTTTGCCACCGGAAAGTTTGATGGAGAAGTTACCGTCAAGATCGGTAACAGCCATGTTCTTGGCTCCTTTCTCCTGGATGGTAGCTCCGATGATCGGCTCACCAGTGCTATCCTTCACATTTCCTTTTAGCGACTGCGCTGACAGACTGCCTACGAAGAACAGCATAAGCGCAATAAGTCCTAGTCGAAAAGTTTTTAAATTACCAAACATAGTTTTTACTAATAAAAATAAAATAATTAAAAAGATATTGCAAAGTTACAATTTTTCAAAATATAAACAACATAAAGAGGTGTCAAACTTCACTTAATGCGTTAAAAACTCCACAAACCATATATATTTCAATGGCAAACAACTTGTTTTGCAATGAAAACATAAGGCAAAAGGAGCGCACACCAAAAGAAGATGCGCGCACCCTTAAATATTTATACCAATGAAAAACTTCTATAAATTACTTCACGATTTTAGTCGTTTTCATGCTGCCGTCATTCATTTTCTGAACCATGATGAGCACACCACGCTGACTGCCGTCGACACGCACACCCTGGAGGTCATAGAACATTGTAGATACAACATTCTCGCCATCCACTTTCATGCTGTTGATGCCTGTGGTAGTTGTTGAACCTCCACCGAAGCCTCCCATTGCATTTGCGGCACGCACGAGATAATCGGCAGCTTTCTTGCCCTCGGCAACCGTCCATGATGTTGACGATGTCATGCCAACGAACAGCTCATCGCAGAACACTGCATATGCCTTAGCTCCTTCGGATGCAGCCCATGTAATGGTGTTGCCTTCGGATGCCAAGAGACCGAGTCCCACCTGTGCGCAGTCTGCATCAGGAGTCCATGTAGGGAACACTTTGTCAAGAGCATACTCAGCTGCCTGGTCAGCAGTGAGGATTGTCTCCATCTCGTTTACTTTATTGTCCTTTGTGAACTTCAGCACGTTAGAAGCAGGAGAAATCACATTGCCCTGGGCATCCATAGTGTTATACTCTACGAATTTGTCGGCAGGAACGTTCATTCCACCAACAGTGAAACGGTCCTTGATAATCATGTCTGGCTGAAGAAGAGTTGTGTTCAAGTATGCCAGACGAGGTGTTCCTCCCCACGCACGACCATAGTTGAAGGTCTCTGCATAGTTGTCTACAACACATTCGTTCATCACGTAGCCCCATTTTGAACCGTCTGTATAAGGAGCTGCTATAGTACAACCACCCTTACCATCGGCACTACGTTTCTCAACAACGAACTTACACCTATTATAATATACATCGCCACCACCGCAGAGGAAGTCAACAGTACCATGGATTTCTGAGTCTTCCCAATAATACTTACCTCCATTGTTGTTGCTATAGTATGTATCCTGATAAGAAAGCATCTTCACATTCTTGCAGATGGTTCCGTCACCCTTGTCCTGCAGACAAACCGCACGACCGGCAGAACCAGAACTGTAGTAGTCAAGTGCGTTCTGAAGAGTCAGGTCCTGTATATATAGATTCTTTCCTGTAACATAGAGAGTCGCTGTTGTTCCGATTCCCTCGTTCTTCACATCCGGAGCATTCTTGATGATGGTCTTGTCCATGCTCTGACCGATGATAGAGATATTGTTTCCAGAAACAGCGGTCAGCGCAACCTTACCGAGGTCGTATGTTCCGTTTGGCAGGAAGATACATGTGCGCTCAGTAGCGCTGCTGTTTGCATTGGCAAGATCGAGCATAGTGAGGAAGATGCCGCCGTTGCCTGGCTGGCAGACATAATATCCGAGTTCGTTCTTCTCAGTTGAAGCGTCACCAAGGTTGGCAACAACGAGCTTGTGCATATACATGCCACCATCGGCAACGAGAGTAAGAGTTCCTGGCTCACCGGTATATTCGATGCTCTGCATCACACCGTCATTGCTCTTGTCGAGAGCGATCGAAGCGACCTCTGTTTCACCGTTCATGAGTTTCAGGTTAGCAGCACCGCTATATTTGCAGCCTGTAACGAAGATGAGAGAGTGACGGCCAGAGAGGATATCAATCTTATCGCCGTCGCTGAACGACCAGCCATGCTGCTTGTCGTGGAAAGCTCCACCTGTAGGACAGAAGCCTTCATGGTCTTCTGCATAGAAATATGGATCTGCGAGATTATAAGTATAGCGGTTTACGTCGCTTGTCACTTCAATGTCGGTTGCCACAGCGTAAAGGCTGGTAGGACCAGTCACGATGTCAGCAGTAGTATATTTGCGTCCGCCATCGCTCTTTACGAACCATCCGCGGAACGCCTTTCCGTCGGTAACGATTACGCCGTCGCCGTTTCTCAAGGTTGCTATTGGAGAATCCTTCTCCACCTGCTGAACAGCCTCAAGCACAGTTCCGTCTGTATTATAATATGTCAAGGTATAGTCTGGCTTGAATGCCACTGTCAGTTTATATGTCACAGTCTTGTCGCCTGCAGCCACCACCACGGTAACGACAGTACTGTTGTCATCCCCCTTATTATATTCAATGCTCTTGATTTCTCCATTGTCTGGAGTTCCGAACACTACAGGGTTGGCAGTCTCGTCTACCATATGCTCCTTCTTTGAAATCTCGACGGTAGCACACATGTCGCCGTCTGCGTTTTCCTCACAGATATCAGCAGTCTGGTAATCAACTCCGTTGATTGTCACCTTGCCCAAAGCCGGAGTCTTCGAGAGGTCAACGAGTCCGTAGATGGCAAGTTCGAGAAGATATGCATTCTGGTTTGTTGTGATATTCTCAAAACGCAGTTTACAGTTTGTCTTGTTCACGTCAACATCAACATCGCATCCCGATGCCGGGTTGGCAACAGTGCTTGACACTACCACCCAGTCTGCATCACCGTCACCTTTGGCCAGGAGTTTCCATCCGCGGTTGCCACCTGTAGCACCATGACGGAAATGAACCTTAGTGACAGATGCCAAAGCCGAAGTCTCTATATATGGAGTCTCGCTCTTGGCAGCCATCAGCATACCGCCGTTCCAATCAGGGAATTTACTGGTATTGAAGTTTGTGGCACCAATCTGGGTATTGAAAACAGAGAAGGTAAGAGACTCATGACTGTATTTGGTATTCCATACCGCTGTAGTCACCTGTTTGTCGTCAGCCTTTGTCTCGTAAGCTCCCCAATCAGAGAAATCGGTGCTGTAGAGTTCTTTTGTAGCGATGGCTGAAACGAAAGTCACCTGCACTCCATAAAGATAACCACTATCAGTAGCCTTTATCTCTACATATCCTTTAGCCACTTCATCGGTTGTGGCGCGATGCTCGTTCACATCGGCTGTTGCTGTCACACCGCCAACGGTGTAACCACGATAATTGGGATAGTTCTCCACTACTACGATGTCGCGGGTTGACTTTACCGGCACCTGCAGAATCGTGCCACTGTTGAACTGTGCGTTGTTTCTGCCGATACAATAGAGTTTGCCGTTGGTGGCATCTACATGCATCGACACGCCTTCAACTGTGGAAGGAATGTCAACTGTGGTCTTCTGATAGTTCGTAGTTTCCTGGATGCCTGCCGGCAGGTCGTTCTTGAAGTCCCATTTTGCAGTCACGTCACCCTGTGCCTTAACCGATACGGCAGACAACAAGGCAATGACGCAAAAAGTCAATGTCCTTAGAAAATTGTTCATGCTTTGATATAGATTAGTTCGTTTATTATGGCAAAGTTAACTCATTTATTGGATATTTACAAATAAAGCTAAAAAAAAACATCCCATTCATTGTAAAAAAAACAATGAACAGGATATTTATAGAGACATTTACATTTTCTTACTTGTTATTTTACCACGACCTTCAGACTTTCTTTCAGGTTCTTGCCATTGACTTTCAGTATTATCATACCATTTGACTTTGGTAGATAAATGCTTGTGTTGGTACCGTTGAAGTCGTGTTTGCCCAGGAGCATCCCGTCGGCATCGTAAGCGCTGATGACGAATTGGTCTTTTGCCTGTGCACCGTCAACACTTACTATCACCTGACCGTTGAAAGCCTGCACGAGACGAACCTTCTTGCCGTTGCTCTCGCTGTTCTGAATATAGCCAATGCCGTTGGTGGCGGAACCGAATGCTACAGATTTGCTCTTCAAGCCAAGTTCAAAAGCACCGAGGTCTGGTGCGGCGCCAGCATAGCGTATTGCCGGTATTCTGACGTTTTGTGAAGCATATTTTGTATTTTCGTCCACCACGGTGCCCTTGTCCACGAGCAGGGCATTGCCTTCCACGGGATGTGCCCAAGTGATGTTGTCCCACTGCAAATCGCCATTGGCGTCACGATCGGCAATAAGTTCTGCATAATTGTCTTCGTTTACCACATTCGACGGATCAACACTAAGGTCTGTCGTAACGAGGGTGCCGACAGAAATCTGGGTTCTTCCATATTTCGTGCTTTTCTCGCCAAGCTTAGTAGGGTCTTCATGATGTGTGTCCGTCTTCAGGTTGTCGTTGATGGATATACAGTTTGTTGCCACCAGCTCATGACCTGCCGCTATATCCTCATAGGCTCTATACGAATATGATTTCTTGAGCGTAAGACCGTCTACGCTTTTCAGAGCATAGCCCGTACAGTTGTTCATGATGATGTCGCCTGAGTTATGGTTCTGGTCGAATCCTTTGTTCACATTGTTTACTGCGATGCAGCGGTTCAAAACCACGTTCATCGCTCCCTGGTCTGAGCCACACTTGAATCCGTTACCGTTTCCTTCAGTCAAGACACCATTGATAATAGCGTTTTCGTAAGCGAGACAGTTTTCAAACACTATCGTGACATTGTCCTTGAAGCCTCCGCTTTTCTTGAAGAACACGTCGTAGCCGTCGTCTGAATTGTTGTATGCACGGCAGCCATAGAAATAATTTCCTGTTCCCACGGAAATCTTCGGTGCGAAACCGTCGGCATCACCATCTCCTTCGTCCTTGTTTTCAAAAGCGTCGCAGTTGAGGATATAGTTATAGGCTCCGAGATTCTTTATCTGAACGCCCGTATCACCGTTTCTATAGAATTTGCAATCTTCAATGATGTTGTCGTGGGCATCCTGTGTCCTGTTCTGGATGTCGGTTGACGAACCGCCGGTCGGCTTGTTGCGCTCGATGAGCAGTCCGTTGTCACTGGCATTTGTCACGTCAACATGATAGAAATGCCAGTAAGACGAGGTGAGGCGTATTCCCTGGTATGGGTTGTCGCTATGCGAATGGTACGGATGGTCGCAGTTAATCACGGCGCGTCCGTCGAGGCAGACCAGCGAATTGTAATTGTCTGCCGTACCATTGCGGTCGTTGATGTTTATGCGTGCCGTAGGACGGTATTCTCCGGCTGCGAGACAGATTGTTGTTCCTGGATCCACAGCTTTGTCTATGGCAAGCTGAATGCTGGCAAGTGCCGTCTCCGGTGTCAGTCCGTCGTTGGCGTCGCTTCCCGTCGGTGAGACATAGATCTTTGGTCCTGATCCCAACTTTGCCGTTGCTATGGGTGCATCTCCCGTCATATAGTCGAGACCTGGTGTCTGGTCGTTCGGATTGTCGGGGTTGTCGGGCGATGTACCACCGCCTCCTCCTATGGTTTCCTCATCGCCGACGGCAAGGCTATAGATATACATTCCTCCTGTGATGCCTACCACTACGTCGCCATCAGCAACTATCTTACCGCTGCCCTGCTGATGTTCTTTTCCTGTAGAGGCAGGGAACGTGCCTTCAAGATTGACAAGAGCAAGCGAACGGGTTGACGACTTGTTAGAAGTGCAGTATTCTATCTTCACCATCTCTCCCGCCTTGCGGTTGGGAATCACGAGCGAAGACGCATCGCCGAGCCACAACGCACCGGTGCTGCCGCCAAGTCTCAAATTACCATTGTCATTGGCAGTAATCGTGAAAGTCAATCCCTTAGCTACATCAAGTTCCGTATCGTTGGCCTTCACTGGCGCATTGTCCATGGCGAGAACATAGCAATAACGACTCTTTGAATCTTTCTTCCAGTTTGCATCACCGGAAATCAAACTTACATCAGCCTGCGAGACAGAGGTAAACGACCACGACCGATTGTCTGATTCTACATCTTGTGCAGAAAGTGTGGCACAAGACATTACCGTGGCTACAAGAGCCCATAATTGTTTCATAGGATAAGTATTAATGTTAGTAGATTACTATATATATTGTTTTCTTTCATCTTGTCACTCCAAGATGTATGATCAGCATTGCAAATATAGTAAAATACAGACAATCTTATTCCAATGTAAGGCAAGTTATCGACGTAAACGTTTACGCCCAAATTATCAATTCCAACAATCCATAATTGCCGATATATGTAAAAGGCCGGATAGTGTGCAAAGGGGCAAAGGAGCCCCTTTCCCTTAGTATTTGTTCCGTATTCTCATCCTATTTCCGCTTGCGGCGGAAATAAAGCAGGTAACCTGTCACAGGCAGCGAAGCTCCGATGAGACTGACCACGAAAGTGATGATCTTCGTTATCATTCCTCCCCACGAACCGATGTGGAGTTGATGGAAGACCTGCATCATCTCCGTTCCCTTCGGCACAAGTTTCAGACCGAAGCCCAAGCCTGTTAAGGCGAGAAGCATCAGCCAAAGGAGTGCCCACCAGCCAAGACTGACATGAAGGTCGAACAGGCGGCGCTTGCCTCCCTTGCCCCACTCCACCTTGAAGCGCTGACACAGCTGCTTGCCGTTTTGGGGCAGGAATACGAATATTCCGCTTATCAGTATAAAGACAAACAACAATGTGGTGTAGGTGACAATAATCTTGCCCACCGGTCCCATCATGAGTCCGGTGTGGAATTTGGTGACATAGGAGAAGAAGTCTCTCTTTGTAGTAGTACCGTATGGTGCATCCTTGGTAGGAGGTATGGTCTTCAATGCGCCCTTACCAATGACGTCATCCTTTGCAGAAGGTGACGGATGGCATTTTTCTCTCGAAGAACACTTGTCGCATCCGTCGGGAGAACATTGGTGGGGAGCTGCTGCCTTTTCCTTTCGGAAAGAAGCTGTCGCGTCTTTTGCGCCTTTTCCCTTTATGGCATTGTCTGTTTTTCCTCCTTTGTCGCCCTTGGCGTGCGGAGCAACGACTCTTGGCATTCCGAGAGCATTCCTTATCTCATTCTTGAACACGAGGGTGGCTCCCGACAGGCAGATAAGCATTATGATAACGCCCAAGGGCAATGAAAGCCACAGATGGATTTTCAGAAGTATTTTCTTTGTCATAGATGTCCTTTTTATCAAAACAGCACAAGGAGAGCAGAGAACCAAAACATGATGATTCTGCCACTCTCCTTAGCATAACGTAAAAATGTCTGTTTTATTTTGCGAAATTCACCTTTAGTCCTACTACAAGCATTCTGCCCGGTGAATAGAGGGCAACTTTCTGCGAAGGAGTGTCAATGCGATGGTCGTTCTTGTCGAAGATATTGTCGATGCCGATGCTTGGAACGAGCTTGAACATCCTGCCCACCGTGAAGGTATGGGTGGTGTTCAGATTTATGAACCCATGGCGTTAGGGGTGAACGACACCTGGGGCATGAGCTTTGTCAGCACATCCTGGAAGTCTGTCGCTCCTGTTTCCTTGATTGCTTTCTGCGAAAGCACATGCACGGGTGTCGTGGTGGACTTCAGCAGCTGATGGTGACCGTTTCCTGTTACCACCACCGGGTTGAGGTCTATTGACTTGCGAATGTCGTTGTCGCCATCCGTTCCATCATATACATTACTTGCCACGGCATTTACGCAGCCCAATGAAGCGGCTACGGCAAAAAGTAGAATTCTGTTGTTCATTTAGTTATATTTGATGTTTCCTTATCGTATTTGTTTATTACCCATTTTAAAGTCTGAATCCAATCAATCCCCAATGACCGGTTTGGGTAAAAAAAAGACTAATACCTACCTGTTGGCGGAATTAATTTAGTGCATACTTAATTCTGCCAATGGGCTTGTCGTTAATGAAGTTTACGTATTGCAGAATGGTAAGTGCACTAATTTTGCCAATGATTCTGGCAAACAAACCATTCGTTATTTTCGCGTAGTTCCTGATGACCAAGAACTGGTCTGTAAGTTGTGAGAATATTGTCTCAATCCTCTTTCTTGCCTTTGCAAACGGAATGAATGTCGGTTTCCAGTCATTTTGGTTGAGCCGATACGGACACTCCAGTCTTATGTGTGCGGTTTCGAACAAGTCAAGTTGTACGTCAGCTCCAATATACCCTTTGTCACCATAGATGCTACAGTCTGCCGTTTTCTTCCTGCGGTCATTGAACTGTCTCCTTGATATGAGATTGGGAATGTTGTCCTTGTATTCTTGCAATTTATAGTCGAATAACCACTTCTCACTATCAATGTTCTCGGTCTCTGCTGTCAGGGATAGCGCCACCACTTCCAAATCCGAAAACTTGGGAACAAGACCACGACGTGGAACATTACCCGATTCATTGACGAGATATTCAGAGAATTGCTTGCATATCTCAAGTATTTTGACGAATTTTGTATAAAGGTTGTACATACGATGGTTTGAACTTAATGTTTTGAGCACCACTAAGTTACTAAAAATCAACGATATGTACAACTTTTTACTCATATTTATCAACTTAAATTAATTCCGCCAACGGGTATCTTTACTTTAAATATTTTCTGCCATCAGTATCTTCAAGAATCTTCATCTGCTGGATGGCAATTCGATTTAGTTTGATCAGTCGTTCATACTGTGGTATACCGTCATTGATGAACACAGCATTGAGGTTCTCCATGTTCGATAGGCAAATGAGTTCATTGATACTGGCGTAGTCACGGATATTTCCTTTCTTGTTGGGATTCAGTTCTCGCCATTGTCTTGCTGTCATTCCGAACATGGCAATGTTGAGTACATCCGCTTCGTCGGCATACTTCATGGCAGCTTGCTCACGTGTAACCTCCGCAGGTATGAGATTTGCTTTGATAGCATCCGTGTGAATGCGGTAGTTTATCTTGGACAGTTCACGCTTGGCAGACCACCCTATCTGTTTTTGTTCCTCTCCTTTCAGTCGTTGAAATTCCTTTATCAAGTATAACTCAAATTCAACAGAAACCCAACTTGCAAACTTAAAGGCTATATCCCTCTGGGCATAAGTTCCGCCGTTCGCTCCACTTTTGCAAATAATACCAACTGCATTAGTGAGTTCCACCCAACGAGTTGGACTCATTGTAAAGGCATTTGAGCCAGCCTCCTTCAAAAGGGGGTCGAATTCGACCCCTTTAAAATTAGGGTTGTTCAGCTGCTCCCAAAGCCCAAGATATTCCAATGTATTTTTAGAACGTAACCAATTCTTTACCACATCTTTTGGCTCTATTGGATTCTTTTGTCTTGCAATATCTGTGATACAAATATAATCAACTCCATTTTTGGATAGAGTCTTTATTGTTTGATTCTTTACTATTATTTTTGCCATGATTTTATACTTCTCATTACATTATCTCTATATGATTTGGTCGTAATTATATAGAAACAGTTATTATGCTACATCTTCGTCACATATTTGTGGCTGCAAATACTTTCCAAAAGGCACATTGAATAGTCCTTTCTTGTTTACACGATACAAGCCATTGAAGCAAGTACGATTCAAAAAGAAGAATTTTGTTGTATTCTCTATCGGATCAAGATTCTTTTCATTGTAACGTTGGCGTACAGTCATGAACATCTCACGTTTGGCCTCCATATCTGGCAAAGCGTAATATTCTGCTTGTATGTCACGCAAAGCAGGTATCAACTCTTCCACATAGTCACGTACAGTTCGATAGCAAGTAATCAAGTCTGAATTGATGTCATTGATTACGGCATGTTTGATATTTGGATGCTGTTGCAGCATATAGAACAACATAGCCCCACCGCCAACGAATGGCTCTATGTATGTAGCATTATCCCAATTATCAAAGTCAGCTGGGAGTTTGGCTTCCAGTTGTTCAATGAGTTGACCTTTTCCGCCAACCCATTTGATGAATGGTTTTGCTTTTGTATTCATTATTAATGTCATTTTTTACTTACCATGTCGTATGGCACATGTTTATAAAGCATATTCTCATTTTCTACCAAAATATCATAAGATGGGATTCTGGGGCGTTCGAATGTTCCGTTAGCATCAAAAATAGAAACTACTCCTTCTTTTTGTATTTCGTTCAATGTAAACACCACTTCATCGCCAACTTTGTATAATGATGATTCGTTCATTTTTTTTGTTTGTCTTTCGTCTGCCATCATTCTACACGAATATACTTCGGCTCTTCCTTGGTGGATACGAGTAGTTCTCTCACATCCACGTCAAGCGCCTTGGACACTTCCACAAGCGTATCAAGGCTGGGCTGCGAGACATTTGTACACCATTTACTTACTGTTGCTGGGTCTTTGCCAAGTTCCCCAGCTAACCACTTTGCGGTTTTCTTCTTTTCTACAAGTATTACCTTGATTCGGTTTATATCTTTGTTTGCCATCAGAACAAATTTATTGTACACAGCAAAGATAAATAATATCTATGTAAAAGAAGAATAAAATCAAATGATTTATGCTATAATAATTGCGTTTTACATCAATTTTCCAACAAAACGAGACAAAGCAGCCATCTCGGCTGAAGTGGAATATCGCAACCATCCATTTCGGAATGGTAGTGAGTTGCATAAACAAGTTGCAAGTGTTGCCCACTGGCTTTGTGGCATGTCCGGCAAGAACAGTCTGTTGCTTGTTGGCGGTTGCGGCAATGGCAAAACAACCTTTGTCTATGCCATGCAAAACCTCGTCAATCATTTGGGCATCAAGTATCAAGCGACAGGTCAGGACTTCGGCATCAGCCTCTACAATGCCAAAGACCTTGCCAACATCTGCAAAATGCATCCCAAAGACTGGCGGTCACTCATGGACAAGGACATCCTGGCAATAGATGACCTTGGTACCGAGCCTCGCGAAATCATCGAATACGGCAATGTGCTCAGTCCCATCATCGACCTCATCTCCTACCGCTATGAACACCAACTGCCGACTATCATCACCTCCAACCTCACCCCTCAACAAATCTCAGAAGTGTACGGCAAGCGTATCGGTGACCGATTGAAAGAGACAACCGAGATTGTTCCTTTCTTGAATGGCTCATACAGAGGCTAAGAAACAATAATTGTTCATAAATGTCAAGCCAATGCTCAATGCGCACCTCACATAAGATGCACAAAGAACACTGGCTTTTACTTTTCCAACGAGCTATCTTGATGCCGCTAAAACAACGATTTTAAAAATCGGTAAGCCTAATTACCGGTTTTTGAAAACCGCATCAGGCTGCCTCTCCAAAAGGAGTTCTTGTACAAGTCAAGCATCCTCGGAGTTCCTCGGCTGATCGCCTTCGGGGAGCAAGCTCTGGCAGATTTTTCACATTGATTTGACACACTCATCATACACCGCTAACCCTTTCACGGTCAGAAGATATTTCTGGCGAGGATGATGTGGAGAGTTCGGATAAAGCAAACGTACATATCCCTCACTAATAGCCGGCTTCAGATAAAGCTTTTGAAAATTGTCTCTTCCCTTTAATTCCAAAGCATTCATCATACTCTTCACAGATAACTCTTGATTTCCAATTACAATAATCAGCCGTTTGATATTGGCATTATCCGTGGATAGCTTGTCCTGTACTTGACCCGTACTTGACCCGTGCTTATACTCTTCTTGCTGATTGTTTGTTCCACCTTCAAGATTCTGCTGCACTTTCCATTCGTCTGTTGCATGGATGTGAAGGTAACGGTTACGCAAATCCCATTTATCTCCCAACAACAGATTTCGGAAGAAACGTTCCAAATATACAGAGGTATAATCAATTCCTTTCAGAGCATTCTTATAATTTGCACGAACCAAGGCATTACGGAAATACCATGAGTGCCGAGCAAAAAGACTATTATCTACTTTGAAGCCTATTGATCGAAGATAGAGTATTGTGAATACAGCCGTCGTCCTAGTATTGCCTTCGCAGAAAGCATGAATCTGCCACAGACCAGAAACAAATCGAGTGATGTGTTCCACCATGGCGTCAGGTGATATTCCTTTATAGCTAAACTCCTTCTCATGACTGATATCATAGTCAATAGCTCTTCTCAAATCCTCCCAGTTCAGGTAGTTTACGGTATCACCGTCAAGTACCCATTCACGCTTGGTTATATCATAGTCACGCAGTTTTCCTGCATGCTTGAATACACCATCAAAGACTCTCCGATGAACAGAGATATAACCACCTGTACTAAAATCCAATGTCTGCGACGAAAGAATCTTAGTGATATTAGCCGAGACCTTATCCGCCTCTTGCTTCTCGTCATCATCAGGTTCACGCAGAGTTTTCGACTGATAATAACTATTTATCAGTTCACGAGCCTCATCAATATCGATCTCGCCCTCTATGTGTTTACATGCCGTAGCCTTCAGATAATCAGAAGTCTGCAACCCATCCACAGCCTGCAATCCGATTGCCGTCTGCCAAATGGAGGCTTTCTCCTTCTGACTTGGCTCGCCTTGACAGATGTATTCATCGAAGTCGGTGTAATGTTGTTTGATATCACCCATACAGAATGTCCTTTAATTTAAATCTCATAGATTGAGTTCTCCACATTTCCACACCTATAGACCTGGAAATTTAAACATATCCATCAGTTGTTGTATTAAAGTTTCGGATCTATGCTTAATATTTTCGATAGTCCATGCGTCCAACTTGGCTATTTCGTTGTTAATGTCAAGTCCATTCTTGTAACCAATAAACCGCTTGCCATCTTTACTCTGACGGTCACGTTTCTCCAAGAAAGACTTGTTGCCCAATGTGCTGTTATAGCCCGTAATTGTCAGATTACCTATCTTATGTGTGTATTCGTTTAGATACTTTCTTGCAAGTTCTGTATCTCCACTTGCAACCATATCTACCCAACTTTGTGGTATATTCTCTCCTTCAGGGAAGATATGCTCAATAGTCCATACATACACATTCTTCGGAGTACGAGCCCAAAGGTCAGTCCATGTTTCTTGTGTCATGGCAGACTCTGCAAGTTTGCAAAGCATATATCGAGCAGCACCAACATTTTCCTTATAAATGTCTCCTTGCAGACTTTTTTCGAACATTTCGTCTGTTGCACAATTATTCGCTGTACCCAATAACTTTATGATAGTATTGGTTACTTCTTTGCCTTTGGGCATTTCATCCTCTATATGGGCAATAATGTCCATGAAAATACGTGTAAGGTCACGAGTGCTTGGGTAGTCCGTAACATTACGTCTGACAAAATACTTATTCAACAACTCAATCAATGCGTTGATATCAGAGTCAGTCAATTCAAGTTCCGATTTATGCTTCAATATATACATCAGAAGGAGATAAGAAGGTGCACCTTGAATGTGGTCAAGGTCTTCCAAGTTCTTTCTGTATGGATTTTCGTCTTGTTCTTGCAGTATTAACCACGAATAATATTGTCCGCATTTTAGAATGTCTGTAAGAAACGAATTGAGATCTTTATTTATCAGTTTCTCAAAGATATTGAGCAAATTAGATTTTGTCGCAACTACTCCAAGAGGATCTTTCTTTCTGTCGTTATCGCTACGGAAAGGATCGTTCAAAGTACGTTTAAATGCATTGTAATACTGACGGAAGAAACGTTCTTGGGTTCCATAGTCATCCGAAAGATACGCCAAAAGTTGCTGCCAACGATTGAAGCAATCGTCCGTTGTGAGATGACTGTATTCTGCCCTTGCCATAATGAGATTTTTCATCAAGTCGATGGCTGTAAGTGGTGTTCCTCGATTGTTTAGCGACTCAAACAACACATAAGCATCCGAATGAGTGGACACCTCCATCTTAACAAGCATTGCCTGCTTCAGTTTGTCAAACTTGTCCAAAAGAAATGATACTTTTTCTTCTGGTGTCATATTCTCCATTTCTTTGTCCATTAGCCAAAGGAAATGTTGATAGCAACGTGACACTTTACGCACGCCAAAATATGGGTGTTTCGTTGATGCCGACTTCTTCAAACCAAGTTCAGACATGATGAAATTGTAATCTTCCAAATTGTTGTTCTGAACTTGAGGCACCAACTTCATTTCATTTGGAGACAGACCGCTTTTCAACGACTTTCGCAATGCCGGAAGAATATCCTCGTCATCTTCATCCATGAAGGCTTTATAATCCCTCAAGCGGGTATAGATTGCAGCTAAAAACAGACTAACAGTAGTAAGTCTTTGTTGTCCATCAATCACTTCCATATATGGGTTAATCGAATCACCCAAAGGAATACAGATGATAGAACCGATAAAATATTCGGGATTGTTCTCGCTGATATCGTCATAGAGAGCATCCCATTCTCTGTAACTCCATGTATATTCACGCTGATACTTCGGAATGGAATAGTAGAACTTTCCATCCGAAGCGAATATCTCATAGATATGGTATTTGTTTACGCTTTGTATCATAGTTCACTTATTTGTATATATTAAACTTAACTCAAGTAATGCTCTATCACTGATCTTTTACGATTTGTGCAACCTCTCATTACCTCTTGAGCCAAATCTATTTGCCTTTTGTATTCATAAATTTTATCTACTATTTGCTGCTGCTCTACAAGAGATATTGAAGGAATCTCATATCGCATAATGTTTTCTTTATTGCCTCTTGGCATTTTCATGCCCCTTACATCAGTCATTACGAAATCAAAGAATCGCTGACGAGCCAAACATGGTAAACATATTCTGGCAGATGATCACGAGAATCAAGTCTTATGACTAATACATCAGGACTATCACCACCTGAGCATCATGTCGAGCTAGATGCGAGTGGAGTGACCATTGCCCTCCATGAAACGATGGCATACGTTAATCTCAACATACTTTTCTGTAATATGCTCAAAAGTCTTCGGGCATCTTCTCCACGGCAGCGAGAGCCGCTTCAAGATACAGCGAGTTGGCAAAGCGGAGGCCTCCTTAAGCTATATTCTTATCACGAATTACACCGGAAAATGGGTACAAACCCTCAAACAAATATTGCGTATCTGCTGAATACCTGCTGTTGTACCGACTGGTATTTTGTCTATATCGCCCGACTCAAATAGACGGTGAGCGTTGTCTAACGGCTTTTCGCCAATTTCTTTTGTTGTCATAAATTAATTGAATCATGTTCTATTGGTTAGGCGATATATTTAGAAGTTTCTCCGCCTCTATCTCAATCCGGCTTTTCTTCGTCTGCACAATGAGAGAGCGGACATCCACATCAAGAGCGTCTGCCACTTGAACAAGCGTTTCGAGGCTTGGTTGCGAATAGTTGGTACACCATTTACTCACTGTTGCAGGATCTTTACCCAATTGGTCTGCCAACCACTTAGCAGTTCGTTTGTTTTCTACCAATACTATTTTTATGCGATTGATGTCTTTCCTTGCCATATCTTTTAATTTATTTCATATGCAAAGATAAAAACATTCTATGAAAATAACGAAAGACTATGGAAATAGTTGCCTAAATTATTGCGTTTTACATCTATTTAAGCACAAAACAGTAGCATTTCAAATTTTTACAATGACTATTCCTAAAATTAGTTGACAGAATTGGATGCGATTAACTAATTAGGTTTACTACTTTTATTCAGTTCTCTGTTTTACTTTACAAGTTCTGTTAGTTGAACTGATTTGTTTTACAAGATTTCATCAGTAAACTGATTTGCTTTACTACCTTCTCGCATTCCAATTGCAAAGTTAATGATTATTCCTTTGATTAGTGCAAGAAATAAAAATATTTCGTAATTTTGCTGTCAGAAGCCGAAGAGGAAGCGAGCCCTGCTGAGGAGCAACTCGCCAGCAATAGGTTTCTGCATCACACTGAAATAGTGGTATGGGCGTTGTCTTTCGGGGCAGCGCCCATTATTTTAGGAGATGCTGTATGGCTAAGAAAAACCTATCAGCTGCCTGTGGCAGCAGGTCTGTTCCATGGATTGCACCAACACCTTTTTTGTTCTCCAACTTCTGTATGTACCGTTTCGGGAGTCTTGTATCCAATGCTCATATGCGGACGTTCTGTATTATAGAAACGTATGATACGAGTCAGTTCTTCCTTACAATTCTCTATTGACGGTATGCTCATCTTGTAGAGCCATTCTGTTTTGATGATGCCATTGGCGCGTTCTGCAATGGCATTTTCGAGAGGATCACCGCTTTGGGTCATGCTTATCATTATATTATGTGCCTTTAGCTCCTTAACGTATGCAGCACTACAGTACTGGCTTCCTCTATCAGAATGATGGATGAGACGGGATGCTGTTTCATCGTCAATTGTTGCCAGTGCCATACGCAGTGCCTCCAATGGGTATATGGTTTCCAAGGTCGGTCCTACTGCCCATCCCACAATCTTATGAGAATAGGCATCCGTGATAAGCGACAAGTAACACACACCCTCAGTTGTTTCTATGTACGTTATGTCACTGACCCATATTTCGTTAGGTCGCATGGGAACCACATCCTTTATCAAGTTGTCATACTTGTGGTAATGATGACTGGAGTCAGTTGTCTTGTAGTGACGACGTCTTTTCAACTGCACCATCAATCCATTGGCACGGAGCAATTCTATGAACGCATCTCGTCCAGGCATACGATCAGTGGATTCAAACAAGCGTTTGACGATGAGGTATAGTTTGGCACAACCAAGTCCAGGGTTAGCCTTACGGTATTCTCTGGCCTTCTCCACTATCATGGTTTCTAAGGCATTATCGACAAAGTCATTGTCTGGATCTTCACGGTTGTAGAACGACTGTCTGCTATAACCAAACAGCCTGCAAAGGGTATTCATCGATGCTGGTGAAGACTCTTCGCGGAGCAGACTTACTGTTTGGTGCCAGATTTTTTTCTTATTGGAATATTGAATCGTTCTTCTGCAAGGTTAATCATTGTGTCGTAGGCATGGGCACGTAGTTTCTCTAGTTCTGCCTCTTTTCTTGCTTTCTTGAGCTCTGCTTTCAATTCTCTGATCTGCTCGTCTTTACTTTTGTTTGCCATAGTGTCATCGTTGTTCTCCTGCAAAGATACTAAACGATTTTCAGAAAGATAACGACCTACCCAAGAAAACAGCACCTGAATGTTGGAAATATGATGTTTCTCAACTAATTCCTCAGGCGTATTCTCGCCTTTAAGGAAATCAAGTGCAGCAAGTACTCGATCTTCTTCATCATGAATGTAGCGAGTGGATTCTACCCATACCCATTCATACTGACCTGTCGCTTCATTTAGGACACGATCTCTTTCACGTTTTACTTTTGTTCTCATACACTTTTGTTTTAGGCATCCAAAAGTGTCAAGTTTTTTTAGGGTAAGTCACAATCTTATTTCTACCATTTCCTTCCCTTTTCTCACTGATTATAACTATCTTTGCCATATCAGAGCTACCGCAAAATAGCACAAAGAAGAAGCGTGGTACGACAGGATACACGCAACGGCTGAGTATCAAGGATTTGAACATTCCGAGAATGTTCGGCTAAATGTTGAAATTTCGTCCGTACCGATTAAAGTGCAATGCGCTTGATTATCAAGGATGTGAAGATAATCCGCAGAAAAGTATCATAGTATCATTCTCGGGCTTTCAGCAAGTACCCAAAGCCCTACAAATCAATAAGTTAAGGACAATGATACTTTTCCGGTTATTTTACAGAAAAGTATCACTAAAGTATCATCGAAGTATCATTGCCAATTGGCACATCTGAATATTCCCCACGGCGTGGGGAATGAAACCCCACATAAGGGGGATTGATTCCCCACGCCGTGGGGGAAATCCGAAGCCTATGCTTTGCTCATCAAAAAAAATAGTTTACGATATCTCAACCACGTGGTTTCGCTTCTCTCCATCTTTTCCTCTTTTCAGGAAAAGGAGAAGACTGACACTATCGCCTACTGTCAAAGACTGGCGCATCTTGTCGTCGGCAACGGCAGAAAGACGGGCAAAGCCTTCTTCCGCCAGGGTGCCTTCCGGAGTGTCGGCGATTGGAGATGTTATGCGATAGCGCAGATAACCTTCGTCGGTATTCATATATGTTATCTCCGCCTTCATCGTTCCGAAGGCCTTCAAGCCTTCGTCATGAGGCAGGACAGTAGAGATTATGGCACTCTTGAACTTGTCTACTGCCGGTATGACAGGCGAGAAGACCACGAAATCCTGCTGCTTGACCATAAGTGCGGGTTTCTCTGCCACGAAATGTCGCGACAATGAATCGTATATATGATAATGACCGTGACCCATATCCACACCGCCTACATAACCTACCACGGACGGAAACGCGTCAGCAATGTTTTTCTCTGACACCACTATTTCGTCTGCCCTCTCATTGCCTTCCTTCGACACCCTTACCGACACGGAATACATCCGTCCCTGTATCTCCCACGGTTTGCATGGAAAAAGGTGGCTGCTCGCCACAAGTTCCATACCGTCTGAAGCCACAAGCTTGGCGAAGTAGCGACGCTTGCCGTTCATCTGCTTCTCAAACACCTTGACGGCTACCATATCCTTGATGCCGTCAACGGGATGGGGCATCTCGCTCTGATGATGGAGGGCATACGACTGGAGTCTGCGCTCCACACGCTGCATGAGCGAAGGATAGCTGCGGCCGTCCTTTCCCGTCTGCCTCTGCTTGTCTTCTTCGCGCAGATATCTGTCGTAACCCCACATCTGCAGAAACTGCGGAAACTGGAAGTCGGCATACTCCGAACTGATCTTCACGGCGATGCCGAGAACACACGAATGCACCAGCGACGGACGGTCTACCGGCAGCTTGAGATATGCCACCAAAAGCATGCGCACCTGATGCGAGCCCATAGTGGTATAGTTGTTCTGCAAATAACGGTATATTTGCCATGCCGTGTCAACGGGATGACTGACTGCGGTCTCAAGCGAAGCCAGCAGTTCATCCCATGAGCTGATAGTATCGGAGTCTTTCATAATATAGCGGTTTTAAAATATTGTTATGTAAGAAAAAGGGAGGGTCAGAGTTGAGAGAACTTCCTGATTCCCTTGGCATAATATTTCCACAGGATAGAGAAACTGCAGAAGCCCTGTATATCCTTGTTTTCTACCGACCTCGAGGCCTGTATGAAACTGCGGTCGTCTATGAAATCATCTTTCCATTTCTTGAAATCCCTTCTCGCCTTCACGACAGCCTTGAAGTCCTTGAAATTCCTCTCCAGTATCAGCATCTGAAAGGCGGCGAGATAATCCAGGAACCAGCGCATACGCATCACTCCCTTGAGTTCGTCGTCGGCGAGATTCTTGTATAGCATAGTGAGGTTGTTGCGGAAATTGAGATAGGTCTTCATCGGATTTCCCTTTGGCAGCGTACCGCCTCCCACATGATATGCCACGCTGTCGGGCACGCAGTAACCGTCTTTTCCCATTATCCTCAAACGCCAGCAGAGGTCTATCTCCTCGCTGTGGGCAAAGAAGCGTCCGTCAAGACCGTCGGCACGCCAATAATCTTCGGAGCGAATCATAAGGCAGGCGCCTGTAGCCCATAGTATCTTGGTGGTATAGTCATACTGTCCGTCGTCGGTCTCAACGGTATTGAATATCCTACCACGGCAGAAGGGATAGCCGTACTTGTCGATATATCCGCCTGACGCCCCGGCATATTCAAAAGAGTTGCGGTCTTTCTCAGAAAGCAGCTTGGGCTGACAGAAGGCTGCTTCGGGATGGCTGTCCATAAACTCGAGCAAAGGCACGAGCCAATGATGTGTCACCTCTACATCGCTGTTGAGGAGCACATAGTATTCTGCGTCTATCTGCGCCAGCGCCTTGTTGTAGCCTTCGGCAAAGCCCCAGTTCTTCTCGAGCTGTATGGTGCGTACCTGCGGAAACTTCTCTTTCAGCATCTGCATGGAATTGTCGGTAGAGGCATTGTCGGCGACATATACCGTGGCGCCATCCTCTATGGAGTATTGCAAGACAGAGGGCAGGAACTTCTCCATCATACCCACTCCATTCCAGTTGAGTATCACTATTGCTATCTTATCCATAGCGCTATGGTTTTTTAATTCCACCGAGACAAGAGGCTCTGCCTATATTATATAATATTGTATTAATATATAATAATGTGTATACCCTCTTATAACGGCATCATTATTGAAAGTTATATTTGTTATCTATCTAAGATTTCACACATCAGGGCTGTCTTGTCATGGTTGAAACCACCGAGTCTGACCATCACGAGCTGGTTGTCGAGATCATCCGAAGACTTTGCCGCCGGCAGCTCCACTCTCACATAGTTGCGTGTGAAGCCATGCATCGCCCTGCCCCGGGTGGATTTCTCGAAGAGCACCTCCGCTTCCTGTCCGATATATCGGGAATAGAACGCCTGTGTCTTCTCGTCGGAAAGTTCTATGAGGCGCTTGCTCCTCAGTTTCTTGTCCTTGTCTGAAACCACATACGGGATACGCAAGGCAGCAGTGCCCGGGCGCTCTGAATATGGGAACACATGGAGATGGGTGACATCGAGGCGCTTCAGAAATTCGTATGTCTCCTCGAAATACTCGGGCGTCTCACCTCTTGTTCCCACCATCACGTCTACTCCGATGAAGGCGTCGGGCATATATTTCTTTATCAGTTCTATCTTGTGTGCGAAAAGCGCCGAATCATAACGGCGGTGCATGAGTTTCAACACTGCGTCGGAACCGCTCTGCAACGGGATATGGAAGTGTGGCATGAAGGCGCGGCTTCGGGAACAGTATTCGATGAGGTCGTCTGACATAAGGTCTGGCTCCAGACTGCTTATGCGGAAGCGCTTTATCTCCTCCACTCCATCGAGAGCCTTCACGAGGTCGAGGAAACTCTCATGGGTGGTGGCTCCGAAGTCACCGATGTTGACTCCGGTGAGAACAATCTCCTTGCCTCCCTCGGCAGCAGCCTGACGTGCCTGTTCCACGAGTGAGCTGATGCTTGGGTTGCGACTGAATCCGCGGGCATAGGGAATGGTGCAATAAGTGCAGAAATAGTCACATCCGTCTTGCACTTTCAGGAAGAAGCGGGTGCGGTTGCCTCTGGAGCAGCTGGGAGCGAAGGTCTTGATGTCTTTCGTCTTCACGGAATAATGCCTGTGGAGCGACTCTCCGTTAGCAGCGGTTTCTGAGTCTGACTGCAACTGGGTCCAGGCGTCGGAGAGATACTGTATGAGACTCGCTTTCTCATTGGCTCCCAATACAAGGTCCACACCGTCTATCTTGCTGATGGTCTCTGCCTCAAGCTGGGCGTAACATCCGGTAACGACAACAAAAGCTCCGGGATGCTGGCGCACCATACGATTGATTGCCTGACGGCACTTATGGTCGGCAACTTCGGTCACCGAACAGGTGTTGATAAGGCAGATGTCTGCTTTCTCTCCTTCAGCGGCATTTCTCACTCCCATATCCTGGAGCATCCTGCCGAATGTTGAGGTTTCAGAGAAATTGAGTTTGCAGCCCAATGTGAAATAAGCGGCTGTCTTTCCTTGAAAAACGGATGTATCTATCATTTTCTTGTATTTCGATATTTTTGTTCACCTTGGTAATTACAATAAAAAACTGCAATATACCATATATTATTCATCCATACATACATTATTATATATATAAAAGAATCGCTCGTTTTGCAAAGGTAGCTCATTTTTCCATAAAAACCGCTATGCGGGGCTGATGTTTTCCTAAAATTAAGTCAGGAAAAAGAAAAACTCTACTATAAAACAAGGGATTGTAAAGGCACACAAAAACTATTATAGAAAATTTAACACTTTAATTAATTTCATATTTCACTGATTAACAGCGACTTACAAAAAAGTTACATTTTACCCCTAAAAAAAACTCTAAAAAAGAGAACAACGTATCAGAAAAATACTTACCTTTGCAGCGTTTTAATAAACAAATGATTGTTTTACAGATTTAAAAAGCAAAGAAAAATGAAAAAATTGGTTTTAATGTTCGTAGCTATCGCAGCTATCTCTTTCGCATCATGTGGTAACAAAACAGCTCAGGCTGAGGGCGCTGATACAACTGACACTGCAGCAGTTGATACAGTTGACACAACTTCTGTTGACACAACTTCTGTTGACACAACAGCTAACAAGTAATTCTGCGAAAGCTAGAACTATTTAAGCGAAAAGACCAAGCCGAGGAACTCAGTTCTTCGGCTTTTTTGTGTCTATACCCTACAAAGCGACCAACGCAATCCTGCTTATCCGACACCTGTAATTCATCTGACTGCACCAAGGACAACCCTGAACAGACTCCATCACGCTAACCAGACATACTGAAACCTACAACCACCTTGTTAGCACCCTGCACACAAGACATCAATACAAAAAGAACGCTTATACTTATTGTTGTAACATTTCATGTAACATTTTAGGGAATCCAACGATTTACATGCTTTTTGAGAGGATTTGCAAGTTTTTTGGAAGAAAATGCCATTTATTTATCTGCCCACCACACCTATCTTTGCAAAAAAAGAAAGCGACAATCCGTTCATCGCATGGCAAAGACACATAAAAAAGATAATATCACGAAAACAATAACGACAAAAAAATCTGTTATGAATAGACTGACACCTTTACTGCTGTTCATGGTGATGATACTCTCATCATGCAACAAGGAAACCAACGACTACGTGACGGCATTCCCTTATATGGAAACGGACAAAGGGAAATGGGGAATGATAACAACCGATGGAGAAGTACTATTCTCACAAGAGTTCAAAAACCAACCTACCGTGGTGAGAAACGGTGTGTTCCTGGTGAAAAACGAAGCCAACCTATGGGAGATATACAAGGCGGAGAAGAAACCGGAAAAGATTGGCTCTGAATATACCGGCGCCACAATCTTCAGCAACGGCAGGGCTATAGTATGCGAGAAGGACAAATACATCACCATCATAGACACTGAAGGAAAAACGATAAAGACTCTGGATGAGGTCGACGGAAAGAGAGTCAATACCGTATTCCGATTCCAGGAAGGCTACGCAAAATACATAGCCGGAGAGGACTACGGAGTGATTGACATGGACGGAAACTCCGTAATACCAAGCAACTACTGCGCTATAATGGACTGCAGCGACGGCAAGTTCATCGCCATCGACAAGAAATACAAGACGGAATACAAGAGCTTCTGTTACGACAAGCTCAAATATACTGTCCTGAACACCAAAGGGGAGATACTGTTCGAGATAGACGGCAGCGAATACAACCAGGTGGGCAAATTTTTATCATAATCACGAATCTGGAGATTATCGCATAAGTCACATTAACTCCAAACGGGATAATACCCCATTGAGATTAAACCCAAATCGGCCATTAGGCCGTTAAATGTGACATTTTATAACTACTTACAGTCTTTTGCTTTTTATAAAGCGTCTTTTGTCCGTTTTTAATTCGCAATAGCTTGCTATTACTCATTTTAAAAGCCAAACAAAATCCACTCTTCTAAAAATCAAAATTCAAGCAAGCCCTAACGACCGATTTGGGTTAAAGCATTGCTTCATCATCAATATACTCTCGGTCCGAAGATGGTAGTGCCAACGCGCACCATAGTGCTTCTGCATTCCACGGCAATCTTGTAGTCGTGGCTCATTCCCCAGGAACGCTGACAGAAAGCTGCAGAGTCGGCAAAATACTTTGCCTTCACCTCATCGAAGAAGTCGGCAGCCTGCATGAACTCTGAGCGTATCCGGTTCTCGTCATCGGTATTCGATGCCATCATCATCAGTCCACAGATACGCACGTTATTAAGATTCCGCCATTCGCCATCGTCGAGAAGCTGGCGGCAGGCGTCAATCGTCAGTCCGTATTTCGTCGCCTCCTGTGCGATATGCAGTTCGAGAAGCACATCGATCACGCGGCCGTGCTTTGCAGCCTGCTTGTTGATTTCCTTGAGCAGCTTGAGCGAATCCACGGCATCCACCATAGAGATATACGGTGCGATATACTTCACCTTGTTGGTCTGCAGATGTCCGATGAAATGCCATTGAATATCCTTGGGCAGCGTGTCATACTTCTTTGAGAGTTCCTGTTCGTGGCTCTCTCCAAACACCCTCTGTCCCTCGGCGTATGCTGCCTCTATATACTCGTTGGGATGAAACTTGCTCACGGCAACGAGAGTCACTCCCTCGGGAATGTTGCTCTTAACTTCGCGCAGTTTGCCTGCTACATCATAATCCATGGTAATATAATTTTATTTGAAAATAAGATTTCCTGACTCTGCTATCTATCACCGCACCTTATTCTGCCGTTGCCTCGCCTTCGGCAGCCGGCTGCTGCTCGTATTCCGGAACGTCGTTGGGCTCCTCTTTCTTCAGTTTGGCGGCTGAGTTATGCTCGAAGACGTCCATTATCTGTGTCTCGGCAACAGAAGCTATTACATAGTCGATAGCTGTAGTTCCCATCACCTTGTCGATGTTGGCAACTGCCTGGTTGAAAGTGTTGGCATGAACGAGGTAGTTCACGTTGCTGCGCTTCTCCTTCTCTGTCTTTTCGTCGATAGTGATAAACTGGAGCTTTGCCTTGAAAAAACGGTCGGCGGATGCATCCTCGCTGAAGAAAATCTCTCCGTAAGGCGCCTTCTTTATGTCGCGCACCTCAAACTCACCGCTTATATAAGCCGACATCTCGTCGATGATAGACGACTCTGCCTCCGTGAAGCTGAGAGCGTCTACAACGTAGAGCTCGGTAATCTTTTTCTGCATTCCATCCTCCATCATCTTGTCGTAACGGATCTTGCACTCAAACCATGTTGAAGTTCTTGTTCTCATAATTCTATAGTTTTATCGATTATTTTCCTTTATATTCTTGTTCTTAATTCTATCCAGCTCTCCATACCATCTCTCCGACAATCTCTACAGGACACAACCAAGCACGTAGGGAGTTAGTTCTTACTGTAGTATCATTCATCTGCTCAATCTTTTTGCCTATATGGGGGTTCAAATGTGTTAAAACCGCCAATGGCTTGCAAAAATAAACATTAAATCGTATATTTGCAAAAAAATAAGAACTACTTTTGCATGATAGACATTAATGTAAGTTTGGACCTGATGGAGTTTGTCGAGACACAGATTCTACCGAGATATGCCAATTTCGACCAGGCCCATCGTCTGAACCACGTCAACCATGTCATCAAACAGTCGCTGGCTCTGGCCAGGAAAATCGGTGCCGACATCAACATGGCTTATGTCACGGCGGCTTACCACGACCTGGGACTGGAGGGACCGAGAGCTATACACCACCTGACGAGCGGGAAAATACTGATTTCAGACACAAGACTGAAGAAATGGTTCTCTGCCGAACAGATGAAAATTATGAAGGAGGCAGTGGAAGACCACAGGGCTTCGGCATCACACGCTCCAAGAAGCATCTACGGCAAGATTGTGGCTGAGGCTGACAGGGAACTCGAACCCGACACCGTGTTCAGACGCACGATACTCTACGGACGCGACCACTATCCGGAGATGAGCATGGAGCAGCAATGGGACAGGTTTACGGAACATCTCGACAACAAATACTCCAATACGGGATACATAAAACTATGGATTCCGGGGAGCGAAAACGAAAAGAACCTGAAGGTGATAAGGGATTATATCAACAACCGGACAGCTCTCAGGGCTTTGTTCGACAAGATTTTCAACGAACTGAACGGAAACGAGGCTGAACAATAACCTTCGGCCATCTTAATCTTAACGATATTAACTTCAATATTATTAATACTGCACAATGAGAAAGAAATTACTATTCGGACTTCTGTTTGCCGCAATGACAGCAGGGGCAGTGAAAATGAAGCCTGGAATCAATATCATCAAGCAGGCTGACGGAACGACTATAACCGTTAGAGCCTACGGAGACGAGGACTTGAGCTATTTCCTCGCTTCTGACGGCACACTGCTCTATCAGGAAGGCACAAACTTCTATATCGCCGGCGTGAAAGCCGACGGCACTCTGTATTCAACCGGAGTGCTCGCCCACGAGCCAAGCATGCGAACGATAAAGGAAATCTCTGCCATCAAAGCGCAGAATGCCAAGGCTTTCTACAATTCGATGGAGACACAGGCAAAGGCAAACAAGGTGAGACGTGAGCCTATGACACCGGACAATTCTTTGCTGCCTTCGCTCGGCAAACACAAGATACCGGTAATCCTCGTGGAATTCAGCGACGTGGAATTCAGCGTGGAGAATCCTAAGGCTACCTTCGACAAATATCTCAACGGCAAAGAACTTTTCAACAAGGAGACCGACCCGGAGATGGGACAGAACTATGCCAGCGTGGCTAAGTATTTCAAAGACATGAGCTTCGGAAAATTCGAGCCGGAATTTGAAGTGTATGGTCCTGTGAACCTTGGCAAACCTCTCGCAACATACGGAGCGGGATATTCATCAGAGGAGAATATGGGACTGCTGCTCACCGACGCCTGCACAGCTGTTGACGACGAGGTGGACTTCACCCAATATGACTCTAACGACGACGGTAATATCGACCTCATCTACATCATCTACGCCGGATTCTCACAGAGTATCGCCGGAAACTCTACCGACTGCATACACCCGAAATCGGGTTATCTCTCACTGGCAAAATCGTTTGACGGAATGGACGTGAAGCGCTATGGCGTGAACAACGAGCTGAACGGCACACCGGCTGACCAGGCGAATGGACCGATAATAAACGGCATCGGACTTTTCTGCCATGAGTTCTCACACTGCATGGGACTGCCTGACCTATATCCGAAATCGGGTTCAATTGCAGAGGCTTGCATAAACCAGAATATGGACTACTGGAGCCTGATGGACGCCGGAGAATATACAGCGAACGGATACCGCCCTACTGCTTACACAGCATGGGAGCGCGAGCGTCTGGGATGGATGGAAATCGGCACACTGACCGGTCCTTCAAACGTGGAACTGAAATCGCTTGACGAGGGTGGCGCAGCATTCCGCATCTATAACGACAAGGACGAGACGGGCCACGAGTATTATATCGTGGAGAACGTGCAGAACAATGGTTGGAACAAGAACCTGTTCGGCAACGGACTGATGGTGACCCACGTTGACTATCTCTCAAGCCAGTTCTCACTCGGAGGATGCAAGGTGAACAACACTGAAGGTCATCCACGCATGCATGTCATGGCTGCCGACGGTATGTTCGTTCCTGAATACTTCCTCGGTTCTACCATCGAGGACAGCTACATCACATTCCTGAAGGAGCACAACGCTGACCTCGTGGCAAAATACGGCGGACAAGTATTCAGCATCGATGACTATAAGGCTGAGGCTGCCGGCGACCTCTTCCCTGGCACATCGAACGCTACATCGCTGACCGACGACTCACAGCCTATGAAGGCATGGACATACAATGGAGAGACAATGGGCAAGCCTATCACCGACATCACTAACGATACGGAGAAGGGTATCGTGTCATTCAAGTTCATGGGCGGCGGCGAACCTGTTGACGGTATCAACGAGGTGACTGTAAACAAGACAACTGACAGCCGTGTATACTCTATCAGCGGAACATATATGGGCAACGACATCAACAGTCTGCCAAAGGGTATATACATCCGCAACGGCAAGAAGGTGATAAACAACTAACGGTTATCCCGACGACATCCCGCCTTGTGCCGCATGTTGCCAATGATGACAAGCATTGCAAATGGCAACTGACAATGTCTACGATGACTAACAATGTCTACGATGACAAACGGCACACAGACTTCAACAATATTGCGCCCTGAAAGGCTAAAAGCCAGAATCTTTCTTCTGGCTTTATCCTTTCAGGGCGCTTTTGTTTTTTTTAAAACCCAATCGGTCATTAGAGCTTGCTTGGATTTTGAATTTTTAGAAGAGTGAATTTTGTTTGGCTTTTAATGAGTAATAGCGAGCTATTGCGAATTAAAAACAGGCAAAAGGCACCTTATAAAAAACAAAAGACTGCAAGCAGTTATCAAAAATATACCTTTAACGGCCTAATGACCGTTTGGGGGTTAAGCCCAATCGGCATTAGGGCTTTCTTGGATTATGTCTTGTTCATTACAGTCAGGTAAAACTTATTGCAAGCTACATAAGGGCTGACCTTCTATTCTTATAATAGTATGCTGCCGAATATGAAAATAGGCTGAATCCCAACAAATGAGACCCAACCTAAGGAACTTATTCAATGATCTAAACCAAAGATTCAAAATATGTTGTTCAGAGTCTGAACTTCAGACACTCACTGATTTTCTGCATCGTGGTGAGACGCGTCGGCACAAGAGGAAGACGCAACACATTCTCTATCATTCCCATCTCATGGAGCATCGCCTTCACACCGGCAGGATTACCGTCCACGAACAGGAGATTGAAGAGATCGGTAAACATATGGTGTATCTTGCGTGCCGGCTCAAACTCTCCATTCTGCTCCAGCCTCAACATACGTGAGAACTCCTTGGGCAAAGCATTGCCGATTACGGAGATTACACCAACCGCTCCACAGGCTATCATCGGGAATGTCAAAGCATCGTCACCGCTGATAACATCAAAGGTGTCGGGCTTGTTCTTTATAATCTCGTCCACCTGCTCCAGATTGCCACTCGCCTCTTTCACGGCGACAATGTTCTTGCAATCGCGAGCCAGACGAACAGTGGTTTCCGCCTTCATGTTGACACCCGTTCTGCCAGGAACGTTATAGAGCACCACTTTCATGTCTGTGGCATTGGCAATAGTCTTGAAATGCTGGTATAGTCCTTCCTGCGAAGGCTTGTTGTAATAAGGGCAAACGCTCAATATTCCATCGATACCTGAGAAATCGCGCGTATGGAGTTCCTCAACGATGGCTGCAGTATTGTTTCCGCCACATCCCATGAGAATCGGCACTCTGCCTGCCACTACTTCTACTACAAGTTCCTTGATCCTCTGCTTCTCGTCATCTGTCAGAGTCGGGGTCTCGCCTGTGGTGGCGAGGATGCAAAAGAAATCTGCGCCATTTTTCAACTGATATTCCACCAGCTGCTTGAGTACTACATAATCTACAGCGCCAGACGCATTAAAGGGCGTTATAAGGGCTATTCCGAGGCCCTTGAATATGTTTTGAGACATAATGGTTATGATTTCATATTAATATTCTATTGCAAATGTACTATTTTATACGTTATTTGCAAAACATTTTGCGCCCTAAAATTCAAATTCGGCAACATCACGAGATTATTTGCTGCCTATATATAAGAATACCATACCCAAAAGCACAAGAAGAAGGTCTACCATCTTGCTCTTGAGATTCTTTTCATGAAGCAACACGGCACCGAAAAGGAACGATACTATCACACTGCCTCTGCGCACCATCGACACGATACTTATCATGGCATCAGGGAAACTGAGGGAATAGAAATATACGAAATCTGCCGCACTGAGGAAGATGCTGATGAAGATGATTCCCCAATGCCAGCGGAAGGGCGTAGTGGTGTTGCGCTTGGGATACCACAACACAAGCATCATAACGAGCATCATGAAGCACTGATAGATGTTGTACCAGCTCTGCACCATCATACTGTTGAGCCCCACTCCACCTTTATCTTGCGGTGCCATGAGGTATTTGTCGTAGAGTCCGCTGACAGCACCGAGCACAGCGGCAAGGATGATGAAATATATCCACTTGTCGTGTTTGAAGTCGATGCCCTCCTTCTTGCCGCTTCTGCTGAGCATGAAAAAGGATGCGACAGCCAGCGCCACACCAATCCACTGATAAACGTTGAGCCGTTCGCCAAAGACGAGCAAGGCTCCCACCAATACCATTACAGGACGGGTGGCATTGATTGGTCCGACGATAGTGAGAGGCAGATGCTTCATACCGAAATATCCGAATATCCAGGAGGACAATACGATAAAGCTCTTGCCGATTATATATTTGTGGACCTCCCATCCTCCGGATGCCACATGGAATATCGACCCGTCGAGCACCGTGGTGCTTGACGACAAGAGGATGAACGGCAGGAAAATCAATGATGAAAACAACGTGTTGAGAAACAATACCGGAATTACAGCATTGTCGCGCAGCGACTGCTTCTTGAAGGAGTCATAGAATCCGAGAAGCGTCGCTGATAAGAATGCTAATATCAGCCACATGATTATATATATTTTTTTATTGTTTATTGTAGACCAGTTGACGGTTCATCTTCTTACTCATCAAAAGGATACTTCACGTCTTCAAGAAAGAGAGCATTGCCTGGCATGCTCTCGCCTGCCTTGCAGCGGTTTTTGCCTTCTATCACGCTCTGAAACTGTTCCAGAGTCATGCGATGGCGGCCCACCTCGATGAGCGTACCTACAACAGCTCTCACCATATTACGCAAGAACCTGTCGGCAGATATGACGAAATGCCAACAGCCACAGCCGTCGTCCACCCATTCGGCTCTTGTCACCCTGCATATAGTGGTCTTCACATCGGTATGTGTCTTGCAGAATGCAGCAAAGTCGGAAGCCGAAAGCAACAGCGAAGCTGCCTTGTTCATCAATGTGAAGTCGAGGTCGTAATGTGTCTCACACGAGAAGAAGCGATGGAATGGATCTTTACGCGTGTGTATATAATAATGGTAGGTGCGCTTCGTGGCACTGAAACGTGCATGCATATCAGCATCCACCGGAATGACCTTCATCACGGAGATGTCGCGCGGCAGCAGTCTGTTGAGCTTGTATGCGAGTTGGGGACAATCAACGGATGCGTCATGCTCGAAATGTGCTACCATCACACGGGCATGCACACCGGCATCGGTTCTACCGGCTCCCACCACTTCCTTCTTCTCGCGAAGCAATGTCGAGAGGGCACGCTGCAGCTCCTCCTGAACAGAATTGCCATTGGGCTGCACCTGCCAACCGTGATATGAGGTGCCGTCATAACTCAAATAAATGAAATATCTTTGCATGAAAGTTTTTATATTATAAAGATTACGAGAACGATACGACATGGAATGAGCCTTGTAAACTTGTCTACTCGTCTACTTGTCTACTCGTCAACTTGTCTACTCGTATACTTGTCATTTATCTTCTCTCCAACACCTGTGAGATATTCTGCTCTCTATGCACCACCCTCACTTCTATTCCGAACTTCTGGTTGAGATGCTCGGCAAGGTGTTGTGCAGAATACACACTGCGATGCTGACCGCCTGTGCAACCAAAACTGAACATCAGGTCGGTGAAGCCGCGCTGCATATAGCGAGCCACATGAGCGTCTGCCAACTTATACACGCTGTCGAGGAATGTCAGTATCTCACCGTCGTCCTCCAGGAATCGGATTACCGGTTCATCGAGCCCTGTCAATTTCTTGTATGGCTCATAGCGACCAGGGTTATGGGTGCTGCGACAGTCAAACACATAACCACCGCCGTTGCCTGACTCATCTTCCGGAATGCCCTTGCGGAATGAAAAGCTGAATACCCTTACGACGAGAGGTCCCCTGCCGTCATACTTCGAGAATGTGGCAGGACCATCCTGCGGATGTCCCTTGAAGATAGAAGCGTCATCGGTCTTGAGTCCGTCAGTGCGACTCTGGCGCGGTTCTTCCTTGGGAGCAAACTGCGGCAACTGTGTGAGACGCTTCAGCATGTCTATCATATATGGATAGTGGAACACGTCGAGTTCCAACAGTTCTCTCAGGTTCTGCATAGCCGCAGGAATACTGTCGATGAAATATTTCTTACGTTCGAAATATCCGCGGAAACCGTATGCGCCGAGCACTTGCAGCGTGCGGAACAACACGAAGAGTGACAATCTCTCCACGAAATGCCTCACCGAAGGAACTTCAGTATAATTCTTCAGCGAATGATAATACTCATATATCAGTTCGCGTCGCAGCTTATGCGGATATTTCGCAGATGCCTGCCAGAGAAAGGAGGCGATGTCATAATAGAAAGGTCCTTTCCTGCCGCCTTGGAAATCTATAAAATATGGATTGCCGGCATCATCGAGCATTATGTTGCGTGCCTGAAAATCACGATAGAGGAAAGAGTCGGTGTTTTCTGATGTCAGGTCTTTGGCAAAGAGTCTGAAATTTGCCTCAAGCTTCAGCTCATGGAAGTCGAGGTCTGTAGGTTTCAGAAAACAATACTTGAAGTAATTGAGATCGAAGAGCACACTGTCCTGGTTAAACTCAGGCTGCGGATAACAATTGCTCCAGTCCAGCCCCACAGCTCCCTGCATCTGTATAGCCGGCAACTCTCGTATGGTGTTCACGAGCAACTGCTTCTCTTTCCGTGTATAGCGTCCACCTGCATCCCGTCCTGCCTTGAGAGCATCGTAGAGCGAAGTGCCGCCAAGGTCGGTCTGCAGATAGCGCAGCTCATCATCCGAAACACAAAGAACGGTAGGCACCGGAAGTTTCATCGAGTTAAAATGTTCGGCAAGATATATGAAGGCGTGGTTCTCGTCGCGACTTGTTCCAATGACTCCTATTACAGTCTTGCCTGCCGCATCCGTAAATCTGTAATACTCACGGTTGCTGCCAGCTCCCGCAATCTTCTCTGTTTTGGCGGGCTTCTCACCCGACCATCCTGCATAAAGTTCTATGAGCTTTTCCATGATGCAAAAGTACGCAAATAATTCTACATACAAATATATAGATACAAAAAAAATCGGATGTCTCACGACAACCGATTTTCAAAAACAAACTACTTAAAAACTAATCTACTAAAACAAATCAAAAAATAATGTTATATTATTATGCTAATATATTCTTCTTTTATTTACGCCACAAAATTATGAATAACTTTCATCACTGCCAAATTATTTGACAAGAAAATTATAAATTAGTGATAAAAGAAATAAAAAAAGGGAGCCAGCACACAAACCGGCTCCCTCTTTTGTTATCTTAACTTGTCATTTTTTACATCATACCGCCCATTCCAGGGTTGCCCATTGGCATCTGAGGCTTCTCCTCTGGCTTGTCAACGATGAGACATTCAGTCGTGAGGAACATACCTGCGATTGATGCTGCATTCTCAAGAGCTACACGAGCCACCTTGGCAGGATCGATAACTCCCGCTACACGCAGATCTTCATAAACATCCTTGCGGGCATTGTAACCGAAGTCACCCTCGCCTTCGCGAACCTTCTGTACTACTACAGCACCTTCGCCACCGGCGTTGCGCACGATCTGACGGAGAGGCTCCTCGATGGCACGCTCAACGATGTTGATACCTGTCTGCTCATCAGCATTCTCACCCTTTATGTCTTTGAGCACGCCGAGAGAACGGATGTATGTGGTACCACCACCTACTACTACACCTTCCTCGATTGCGGCACGTGTAGCGCAGAGTGCATCGTCAACACGATCCTTCTTCTCCTTCATCTCAACCTCGCTGTTTGCACCGACATAGAGCACAGCTACGCCACCAGACATCTTGGCGAGACGCTCCTGCAGTTTCTCCTTGTCATAAGTGCTTGTAGTATTTGCAATTTCATTCTTGATCTGAGCGATACGGTCGGCGATGTTTTCTTTCTCTCCGGCACCGTTCACGATTGTGGTGTTGTCCTTGGAAACAGTCACCTTGTCGCAAGTACCCAGCATCTCGAGAGTAGCCTGCTCAAGCTTCAAACCCTTCTCCTCGCTGATAACAACGCCACCTGTCAATACTGCGATATCCTCGAGCATTGCCTTGCGACGGTCGCCGAAACCAGGAGCCTTTACAGCACAGATCTTCAAGCCGCCACGCAGACGGTTGACAACCAATGTGGTAAGAGCCTCTGAATCAACATCCTCAGCGATTACCAACAATGGGCGTCCGCTCTCGGCTGCTGGCTGCAGGATAGGCAGGAAGTCCTTGATGTTGCTGATCTTCTTGTCGTAGATAAGGATGTATGGGTTCTCCATGACACACTCCATCTTGTCAGAGTCTGTAACGAAATATCCGCTCAGGTAACCACGGTCGAACTGCATACCCTCAACCACATTGATATATGTGTCGCGGCTCTTGCTCTCCTCGATGGTGATAACACCATCCTTGCTCACCTTGCGCATAGCATCGGCGATGAGCTTACCGATTTCCGGGTCGTTATTGGCGCTGACAGTAGCCACCTGCTCAATCTTGTCGTAGTTGTCGTCAACAATCTCAGCATTCTCCTTGATGTAAGCAACGACTGCCTTTACAGCCTTGTCGATACCACGCTTCAAGTCCATTGGGTTGGCACCGGCAGTAACGTTCTTCAAGCCCTCGTTCACGATAGCCTGTGTGAGGATGGTAGCTGTAGTAGTACCGTCACCGGCGTCATCGCCAGTCTTGCTTGCCACGCTCTTCACGAGCTGTGCACCGGTATTCTCGAAACGGTTCTCAAGCTCTACCTCCTTGGCTACGGTAACACCGTCCTTGGTAATCTGTGGAGCACCGAACTTCTTCTCGATGACAACGTTGCGGCCCTTAGGACCGAGTGTAACCTTTACGGCGTTAGCCAACTGGTCTACGCCCTGCTTCAACATCTCGCGGGCATCTACATCAAACTTTATTTCTTTTGCCATGATTGTAATCCTTTTAATTAAATTGTTGTTCTATACTAATTATTTTGTCAATACAGCGAGTACATCGCTCTGGCGCATCATGAGATACTTCTCGCCCTCAAACTCGAGCTCTGTGCCGGAATACTTTCCGTAGAGCACCTCGTCACCCTCTTTCAGAATCATTTCCTCGTCCTTGGTGCCATGACCTACGGCAACGACTTTTCCATGAAGAGGTTTCTCCTTTGCAGTGTCTGGGATAATGATACCACCAACCTTCTCCTCTGCTGGAGCAGGTACGATTAAAACTCTGTCTGCTAATGGTTTGATATTCATAATTGTATGTATTTAATTGTTTATACTATTAATTTCCGCTGCAATCCATTTGCGAGCGTTCACCGGTCCATATACGAATAGTGTGCCAAAACGTCCATACGACATTTTGGCACACCACAGACGTGACTTATTGTCACATCTTGTTGTTTGTTTCTGTTTATTCCGGATCAAGTCCTTCGAAAATACGTTTCTCGCGGCGTTGCGCAATAAGCTGGTTCAGCTTATGCTTCCTCATCGGCATCAGCCAGCGGCGCGCATAGATGTTCGGAATGGCTACACCAATGGCGATGCACAGGATGATGAGCGATGCCTTCACTGCATTAGAGAACGCCTCGGTAAGTTCTCCCACCACGCCCTGCATCTCTATAAGTGCGAAAAGCGCACGATACATAAGCACTCCCGGCACCATCGGTATGACACTCGGAATGGCGAGACACTGATGCGGCGCATGGAACACATGCACGAACTTCACGGCAATGATGCTGATAAGCGTCGATCCTACAAGCGATGCCATGATAGGTCCCTGGTCGAGTCCTACGTTGTTGTTGCTCGCTCCGAGATTCACGAAGTTTCTCGTACATACAGCGATGATACCTCCTATGGCGACTACCCAAAGCAGCCTCTTCGGTATGTTGAAAATCATTGAGAATCCCATTGCCGATATTGCTGCCGCTATAGAATAGCTGATGTATGTGTTGTGTGGCGTCATGCTGAGGTCTTTCACAAAGTTGTCCACTCCACACACCGTAATCGCCATTGATATTCCGAACGACATCGCCGTGACCATAAGCAGCGTGTTGATGGCTCTGCTGAGTCCCATCTGGATATGGCTTTCTATCATATCCGACACGAAGTTTATCAGCGGTACGCCTGGCACAATGAACAATGCGCATGCCATGAGCGGATGCCACGGTGTGTCGGTATGCAAGATGGCATACAGCCATTCTGGCAGATACTGTGCTACAGCCGGTGTCGATATAAATGTCGAGAGCCATGCGAGGAGCGTGGATACGAATGCGGCAATTCCGATGTTCACATATCCGTTAGACCCTTTCTCGTTGAGATAGGCTCTCAATCTGAATCCCACGATGGCTGCTATCGAGGCATAGAAGAATGCCGTCCAGTCGCAGCCGAACTGTATGCAGAAACCTCCGCAGGCAAATCCCGCTCCCACAGCCACCTGGTTCACCGTGTAGTTGCGCGGTTTGCCATTTATCTTCTCAAGCTCCTCCTCATATTTGTCGAGAGAATAGTCTTCTCTGATTGCCTTCCATGAGAGTTGGCTGATTTCCGTTATGGCAGTCATGTTTATGCCATGCCTGTCGCAACGTTGGAATTTGCTGAGCGAGTGTTCCTCATCACTGAGGTTCACCTGAAGCATATTGTACGTCACATGAATGTGCAGATTCTCTTCCGGCAATCCGAGGAATGCTGCCGTACGATGCATGTTTCTGATTATTCTATTTGTATCAGCTCCACTTGCCACGAGCACTTCACCGGTTCTGAGCAACAGGTCAAGTTCGCGTCTGATTTTCTTTTCCTTTAATATTCTGTCCTCCATGAAGATCTGTGCTTGTTCCTTAGTCCTTCTTCTTTATATTTATATAATTAGTCGATATATACTTTATGAAATCCTTTCCTTTAATCCATCACGCCAGTGGGTTCCATCCCTGCGCTTTCAGTTCAAACTCGTTTCCGTCTCTTGCCACGAGCTGCAAGCCATATTCTTTCTTCGTGATGTTTCCTATCAGTTTCACGTCGTCGAGCTGTCTCACTTTGTCCAGGTCGCCGATTGGCACGGTGAAGAGCAGTTCATAATCCTCTCCTCCGTTCAGTGCGCAGGTGGTCACGTTCATGTTCATCTCCTCTGCCATGACAGCCGTCTGATAGTCTATCGGAATGTTTTTCTCATACACCCTGCATCCGCATCCGCTCTGTTCGCAGATATGCATCAACTCGCTGCTCAGTCCGTCGCTCACGTCCATCATCGCCGTAGGCTTGATGTTCATCTTGCGCAGGTTTTCTATCACGTCGCCTCTTGCCTCCGGTTTGAGCTGTCGCTGCAGCAGATATTCTCTTCCGGCGAAATCGGGCTGGAAGTCCGTCAGCATCTTCAGGGCATTTTTGTCGTTTTTCTTCTTTGCCTCTTCCACCTGCTGATAATACACATGCTTTTCTCTCTCCAGCAGCTGCAGTCCCATATATGCCGCTCCGAGGTCTCCCGACACGCAGATGAGGTCGGTGTCCTTGGCTCCGTTTCTGTATATGATGTCTTCTTTGTCTGCCTCTCCAATGCAAGTGATGCTTATCGCCATGCCTGTATATGACGAAGTGGTATCGCCTCCCACGATGTCGATGTTCCATTTGTCACACGCCATCTGCAGTCCGCTATAAAACATCTCCATGTCTTCCACCGAGAACCTCTTGCTTATAGCCAGGCTGACGGTCATCTGCCTTGGTGTTCCTCCCATGGCGAAGATGTCGCTGATGTTTACCATCGCTGCCTTGTATCCCAGGTGCTGCAGGTCGATGTATGTCAGGTCGAAATGCACTCCCTCCATAAGCATGTCGGTTGTCATAAGCACCTCCTTGTCTGGATAGTGCATCACGGCGCAGTCGTCGCCTACACCTTTCAGCGTTGAACTGTTTTTTATCTTTATTCCATCCGTAAGACGATGGATGAGCCCGAACTCTCCGAGCTTTGAGATATCTGTCATTATTTTCTTTTGTTTCTTTATATTATTTGGGTATCGCAAGTATTAAACTTGCGATACAGTTGACGAGTAAACGAGTTGACAAGATGACAAGTAAACAAGTTGACGAGTTTTAGTGGGCTAAACCAAAGTAACTTGTCCCGTCACCTTATATTATATAGGTCACAGGACAAGTCAATATCCAAACATACTCCCGTCTGCCAGCAGCCCTGGCGTTTCACTACATTGTCTGCCAGTCTGTCTGCCCCACGTGTCTATATGTTTACAAGTTCTCCGTCTCTATCATGCGCGTCTGATCATCTCACGCATGATTTCAGTCATAAGCGGCTGTGCGTTGTTTGCAGCCACCTGCACCTCTTCGTGGCTCACCTCCACCGGTGTGTCCTCGAGTCCGAGGTCAGTGATGATGCTGATTCCGAAGGTCTTGATGCCGCAATGATGTGCCACGATAACCTCCGGCACGGTGCTCATTCCCACTGCGTCGGCTCCCATGCGGTGATACATCTTGTATTCTGCAGGTGTCTCGAATGTAGGTCCCTGCACTCCCATATACACTCCATGCACCACTCTGATTCCCTTCTCTCGGGCGATGTCTTCTGCCTGTTTGATGAGGGCGTGGTCATAGGTCTCGTGCATATCCGGGAAACGTGGTCCCGTGGGGAAGTTCTTTCCGCGCAGCGGATGCTCCGGGAAGAAGTTGATGTGGTCTGTGATGATCATGAGGTCTCCGATCTTGAATTCCGGGTTCATGCCTCCCGAGGCGTTAGACACGAAGAGGGTCTTGATGCCCAGTTCATACATCACTCGGATAGGGAATGTAACCTCCTTCATGTTGTATCCCTCATAATAGTGGAAGCGTCCTTCCATCGCCATGATGTCTACGCCTCCGAGCTTGCCGAAAATGAGTTTTCCGGCATGGCCCTCCACTGTAGATACAGGGAAGTTGGGGATTTCAGAATAGGGAAACTCATAGCTGTCAGTTATTTCTGAAGCTAATTGTCCGAGTCCTGTTCCCAGAATTATCGCTGTTGTCGGACTTGTTGTCATCCTTTGCTTTAGCCAGGATGCTGTTTCTTGAATTTTTTCGTACATAGCCAATAATATTTTCGTTAAAATCTTCTTCTTGGTCTAACATGAAGCCCACTTCCACGGGCAGCACGTAGATAATCTTTTTCACCTCGTCGCTCAGTCCTTCCATTCCGCATAGTCTGGCGTTGTCTTTTTCCGTGGTGACAATCATCTTGTCGTTGCCTTTCATCGCCTCAAATTCAGCATTGATGCGGTCGATGTCGGCATCGGTATACTGATGGTGGTCAGGAAAGGTGAGCGGTGTGATACGCTCCGTGTATGGCTTCAGGTCTACTATCATCTGCTGCGGCGACGCTATTCCCGTGAGCAGCAATATCGAGGTATCGCCGGTCAGCGTGTCGAGTTTTCTGTCCTCACCGCCGTAGATGGGTCTCAGACTGCCGTATTTCAGCGTAGTGAAATATAGTTTCTGATACGGGAAGAGGTTCATCGCCTTGGTTATGACCCTGAATTCCATCGGTTTGAGTTCGGCGGGACATTTCGACACTATCACGATGTCGGCTCTCGCCTTCCCCTTCTGCGGCTCTCTGAGTCTTCCTGCCGGCAGCAGTTTGTCATACATTATCAGTCTGTGATAGTCAACGAGCAGTATGTTCACTCCCGGCTTCACGTAGCGGTGCTGATAGGCATCGTCGAGAAGTATCACGTCGGTGTCTGACGTCTCCTCGTTTGCCGTCAACTGGTCGATGCCATGACAGCGGTCTTTGTCAACAGCCACATAGATATCGGCGAATTTCTTCTTCATCTGATACGGCTCGTCGCCAATGTCGCTCATCGGAGTGTCGGCGGTGGCAAGCATATATCCCTTGCTCTTGCGCTTGTATCCGCGGCTTAGCACAGCCACTTTCACTTTGTCTCTGAGCAGATTGATGAGATACTCCACATGTGGTGTCTTGCCGGAGCCTCCCACGGTGATGTTACCAACGGAGATTACGGGGATGTCGAAGCTGCGGCTCTTCAGCATGCCCATTTCGAACATCTGGTTTCGCAGCCTCACTCCCGCTCCGTAGATCCAGCTCAGCGGCAGCAGCCAATCGTTGATTTTGATGAAATCGCCTTCCATATCTGTTGTGGAGTTATTGTTTTTTCGCTATTTTATTGTTATGACATAAGGCATGCGTGCCTGGATTGCCGACTGCCGGTTGATGTTTTTCAGCAACATGAATGTGGAGTAGTATTCTCCCATCGTCATGCGCATCTGCTCGTCGATGTAGCTGCCCGAAGAGAATCCGTTGTCCAGCAGGTCGTCCATCCAGCTTGCCTTTGCCGGAAATTCGGCAGTATAGTAGTCATTCACCTTGGCGAGTTTCGCAGCCTTTGCCACGGCGTCATCGAGTCCGCCGAGCTGGTCTACGAGCTTTATCTTCAGCGCATCCTCTCCGAGCCATACTCTGCCCTGTGCTATCTTCTCCACAGCATCGGTAGAGAGACGGCGTCCGTCTGCCACACGCTGGCGGAAGAGTTTGTATCCGCGGTCGATATATGCCGAGAGATAGCCCATCTCCTCTTCAGAGAACGGGCGAGCCATAGTGCCGAAACCGCTGTTCTTGTTTGTCTTCACCTCGTCGAACTTCACTCCGAGCTTCTCTGTGAGCAGTCCGCTGGCGTCTGGGAACATTCCGAAGATTCCGATACTTCCCGTCAGCGTGGTTGGTTCTGCCACAATCCAGTTGGCTGAGCAGCTCATATAGTATCCGCCTGATGCTGCCATTCCGCCCATAGAAACCACTACCGGCTTCTTTGCCTTCACGAGTTGCACGGCTCTCCATATCTGTTCTGAGGCATAGGCGCTGCCGCCTCCTGAGTTTATCCTTATCACCACTGCCTTCACGTCGTCGTCATCGGCGAGGTCGCGCAGGTCTGCCGACACCTTGGCACCGTCGATCACATGGCTGCGAGATGCCATTCCTGTGGCGTTGTCCACGATGTCGCCATAGGCGTAATACACGGCGATGCAGTCTCCGTCGTCGGCTCCGCCGGGCACTCCGGCCATTCCTGTTATGCCTATTGTGTTCACGTCGTCGTCATCCTTCAGGTTCATCAGTTTCTTCACCTCTGCCTTGAGCTGGTCAACATAGAGCAGCTTGTCCACGAGCTTGTATTTCACGTAGTCTTTAGGATCGCCCAGCGTTATCATGTTGTCGGCATACTGGTTGAGCTGTGCAACGGTCACCTTGCGGCTCTTCGCCACGTCGGTACACACCGTGTTCCATATTCCGTTGATGAATGCAGACACCTGCTCCTTGTTGGCGTCGCTCATCTTGTCGCCGGTGAAAATCTCGGTTGCACTCTTGTAGGCTCCTACTTTCACCACCTGCATCTTGACGCCGAACTTTGCCATCAGGTCTTTCACGAACATCGTCTGCGAGCAGATTCCGCTCCATTCCACCTGACCGCTGGGGTTGAGATACACTTTGTCGGCAACCGACGAGAGGTAGTATGTGGCCTGTGTATACACGTCGCCGTATGCCACTATCCACTTGCCGCTCTTCTTGAAGTCTACCAACGCCTTGCGCACCGCCTGCAGCGAAGCGTAAGAGTCAGAGACGAAGAGTCCCGACTGTATGTAAATGCCCTTCACCTTGTCGTTGTTCTTTGCCTTCTTGATGGCGAGCAGCAGGTCGTCGAGTCCTATCACGTCGGTTCTGCCGCCGGAGAGCACCGCCATGATGTCGTCTTCGGCACGCTCCTGCAGCTGTCCGTTCAGGTCTATCACGAATACCGTGTTGTCAGCAACGTCCTTTGTGGCACTTGACGAGGCAATCATGCCCACGATGCTCATCACGCTCATCACTCCCACTACGAGGCAGAAGATCATGATACCTACTACCGTAGCTCCTACTTGCTTGAAAAATTCCTTCATACTCTTTCGTTTTAATGTCAATACTACTTATATAACGCTGGCAGTATCTGGAAAACTACAGCATAGTTGACATTTATTTGATTTTTCTTTCCTTCCCGTCCGCTACTCTATGGTGACGGTCACGGGATTGTCGAGTTCTTTCTTCCATTGCTTCATCCATGCGAACCACTCCTTGGCGTCCTTATAGCCGAAGGTTTCCTTGTCGCAGGTGAACGCCATATTGTATGTGAGATAATTGCCGCCTGCCGTGTGCATGACATAGAGATACTGGTCTTTCTCCGTCGTCGGCTCGCTATCCACATATTTCTCCGGCACGTTGACTGCCAGACCAACCACGATTTTCGGTTTTCCGGCTATCGAGTCCTTGGCACCGTTAGGCCAGTTGCCGCCCCAGTCGCCCACGAGTCCGCGATGGTCGGAATACATCTTGTCGTTCAGATTGATGACTCCCGTGGCAAACTTCACGTCTTTTGCCGGCGTGTCCACCCAGGCATGCACCTCGCAGTCTCTGTGTCCGGCATAGATTATCACGTTCTGCCTCATGTTGAAGGTCTCGCCCGAGAGCTGCCACCCCTCGTCGGTGAGTTCCACGATGGTGCGGACGGGTCCGCTCGCCACCATACGCTGGCCTCTCGACAGCACCGGACTGACCATTGTCGGTTTCTCGCCGTCCCAACCGCGCAGGGCTCCGAGTCCCACAGTCTTGCCTGCCCAGAGCACATCATCGCCATATCCGTCGGCAAGCTGCTTGTCATCGGGATAGAACTGGCTTGTTTCGAGTTCGAGCTGCTTCTTGTACTTGCCGTAGAGGTCGAAGGTCTGGCGCTCGTCGAAATACACTCTGTATGCCACGAGTTCTGATTCGAAATCTGCTCCGTGGTGATGCAGAAGATGGAATACGTCAACTCCTTCGGGTGCTGAGACCGAGTGGACGTAGGAACGGAATCCGTTCTTCACCTTCGTCTTGTTGTCTCTCATTATCATATCGCCGTATGTGCGGCGCGGATAGCTGCGGTCCGCCTGCTTTTCCGAATACAGGTCTACGGTGACCACCTTCTTGCCCTTGGCGTCCATGTCTATCACGAAGGCGAGTTCGTCATTGTGCAGGTCACGGTCCAGGTCGTCTATCTGAGATGCCACTTCCCTGCCCTCGCATCTCACCACTGCATCCTTCACGTTGAAGGGCACATCTTTCAGTTGCAACACCACCGGAACGTCAGCACGCCTTACATTGAGAGGATTCTTCAGCATCACGGTGATTGTCGTGGTATCGGCAGCTGCTTCAATAGCGCCTGCCGTAAATACAGCGAGGCAGAGTAGCCTCACGATATTACTTTTCTTCATCATCTTGTTTGTTTCGATAGAGCTGCGAGTTTACACTTGCGACTCTTGGATTAGTCTTATTATATAGTAGTAGTATGTTTCTTCCCTCCTTGCAGATGGGGCTTTCGGAAATCAGATCACGACTGCCGTACCGCTGCAGACCACCATCAGCATGGAGTTGCCTGAGCCAACGGTCTCATAACTGAGGCGAACGCCCACAACGGCATTGCCGCCGAGATTCACGGCATGCTGCTCTATCTCACGGAAGGCGTTGAATCTCGCTTCGGCAAACACCTGTTCGTAGGTTCTGCTCCTGCCGCCGAAGAAGTCACGGATACCTGCCATGAAGTCTCTGATGGCATTGGCACCGATTATCACTTCGCTGGTCACAATGCCCTTATATTCCTTAACCGGATGTCCCTCTATAGAGGGTGTTGTAGTTATAATCATTTCCTTATATTTTAGTAAATACATAATTGGGGTGCTAAGTTACACATTTTTATTATTATTGCCAACTTAAATAGCACATTTTCATCTTCTGTAACGGTTTTCATAACAACGGTCATTTGGCAATAGATGTCATGGCTTCTTATTTCTATCATTCTCTTGATGCAAACAAGCGGAAAACGGGGACCAAGTATGCGGTTTGCAAATGCCAAACATATTGTTTTATGGTAAAAATCCACAGGTTATAAAACCTCAGCACGAAGAACAGAAAACATAACGGCAAGCTATTACTCATAAAAGCCAAACAAAATTCGCTCTTCTAAAAATATAAAATCCAGGCAAGCCCTGATGACCGATTCGGGTTAATGTTTTTGGGCACTTTTCCGGAACGGATTCTGCCCAACTGGGGCAAGCACCGTGCCCAACTGGGGCAAGCACGTTGCCCAACATGGGCAAGCACCGTGCCCATTTCTTGTACTTTTTTGTTCTCCTTGCCAATGACTGTGATTTGGCCATCGGGATATTCGCAAAATAAATGGCAAACCAGAGAGAAGGCTGACCATATGCAGCTTGCAAAAGCTATACCGGACAGCAATATTTGAATCATGATATTTAGGGAAATAAAGGAAGATGTAGATGCATATATGATACTATGAGATTACCATTACGAAAAAAAATGAGAGACAAGCAATCGAAACACTTAATTTTGTATCGTTGTTTGGAAACAATATATTATCTTTGCACTATAAATCAAACAAAATGGGCATCAACAAACTAAAAGTGGTGTTGACAGAAGAAGAAACATTGGTTATCGCAACTCATGGCATTGTCAAGAAAACCCAGAAGACACCACTAAAGGAAATAACCAAAGCGGAAGAGATAAGAAAAGAGTATTTTAATAATAAAAAGAAATAGCATTATGGCACAGATGAAATTGATACCAGCAGACAATATGAAGGATAAACTTTGGGGTAAAAGAGGTACACCGGAGCGTGAAGCCATGGAAGCAAAGCTCAAAGAGGATGTGAATGCCTATATTGTAGGTGAAGCCATTCGAAAGACTCGACTGGCACAGAATCTCACACAAGAACAACTTGGCGAGCGTATCGGTGTGCAGCGTGCTCAAATTTCCAAATTAGAAAAAGGTACAAGTGTTATAACCTTGCCTACTATAAGCCGTGTGTTCCAAGCATTGGGAATTTCTACAGCTACACTTGATTTGGGTATAGCGGGGAAAATAGCATTATGGTAAATGTCAATCATCAAGTTGATAATATAGTATGAATGCTATGCCTAAGCGGATGCTAAAATGTTTAGGTATACGCTTTCGCATACGAAGGGGATTCCGATGAAAAGCCGATGGCTGATTGATAATACATCTATATTCCCTCGATGACATCCCGATGATACTTCTATGATACTTTTATGATACTTTTCTGTAAAACATTCAGAAAAGTATCATTGACGTAATTCTTTCACCGCCAGTACTTTAGATTCTGAAGTGAAGCTCAAAATGATACTATGACACTTTGTTTCAGAAAAACAATAATACAGGAAACGACCTCAAAGAACAAAGATTCTGACCAAATATACAATGATTGCAACAACAGGAAGATTGACCACATAGTCTCTGTCAATATTCTCAATGAGAATGCCAACCTTACAGACTGCAAATATGCTGTATTTGCAAACTATTCCTCTTCAGAAGTGATTGGACCACAAAGACTTGGAAGGTCACTGAGGCATAAGTTCCTCATCATTATAATGCCCTATTATGAGAACACCAGAGAGCAGGAAATCCATGAAAACATGATAAAGGACTTCAACAAGGATGCTATATACACCATCCATATCATTAATGACTTGGATGAAATTGTATAGGTTTCATGAGGATTCCTTGATTTTGTCAGACAACACAAAGAATCTTGTAGCCAGACTGCTGAAGAATATCCAAACCACTTCAAGGACCAACAAGACTGAATGATGTTAATGAAACATTATATATATCTGCCATAAAAACATTATCTTTGCATTTGCAAACGTGTCAGTCACGCAAAATGCCTACATCAGAAACAGGCATGAAGCATCAAACAGAAATCCTTGCATGACAAGCCAATGGACAATATGAGAAAGATAATACATATCGACATGGATGCCTTCTTTGCTGCAGTGGAACAAAGAGACAATCCGGAGCTGCGCGGCAAACCGATTGCCGTGGGGTTCGACGGACCACGTGGTGTGGTGTCTACGGCGAGCTATGAGGCAAGGCGATATGGAGTGCGCTCGGCTATGTCGATGGCAAAGGCGAAACAGTTGTGCAAGGAACTGATTATCGTGCCGTGCAGGCATGAGGCGTACAAAGAGGTGTCGCGACAGATACACGCCATTTTCCAACGCTATACAGACCTGATAGAACCGCTGTCTATCGATGAGGCTTTTCTCGACGTGACCTGCAACAAGCCGAAGATTCTGCTCGCTCAAGACATAGCAAGGGAGATAAAGGAAGCTATAAGGCAGGAGACGGAGCTGACGGCAAGTGCGGGAGTGTCGTACAACAAGTTTCTCGCCAAGATAGCCTCTGACTACCGCAAACCCGACGGACTGTTTACCATCCACCCTGACCGTGCTCTCGACTTCATCGCAACGCTGCCGATAGAGGATTTCTGGGGCGTGGGACCGAAGACGAGAGAGACGATGCACCGCATGGGGATATTCAACGGGGAACAGTTGAGACAATGCTCGCTGAAGCATCTCACTGAGGTGTTCGGAAAGGCGGGACCCACGTTCTATAATTTCGCACGTGGCATAGACGAGCGGCCTGTGGAGAACGTAAGGATAAGGAAGTCGGTGGGTTGCGAACAGACTTTCCTGGAGGATATTAACAAAAGGTCGGCGATAATAATAGAACTATACCACACGGTGATGGAACTGCTGACAAGACTGGAGAAAAGCGGATTCAGAGGACTGACGCTGAGCCTGAAAATAAAATACTCCGACTTCACCAACATCACACGCAGCATAACGTCTGACAGGGTGCTCACAAAGAAACAGGACATCCTGCCACTGGCAAAGGAACTCCTCAGACAGGTGGACACCACAACGAAACCTATCCGGCTCATCGGACTGAGCGTGTCGAACCCCTGCGACGACAAGAAGAGACCACAATGGGTGGAACAGGAACTGCACTTCAAGGAATGGGACTGAAGCTGCATACAGATGACCATCATCAACGGTTCAGCCCCTGAACGAAATCGTTTTAGTCGAATAACAGCAAATAATCACAACACCTGAGACGGAAATAGAAATTATTGTTGTATTTTTGCATTGAATTTAAATAGGTAAATAATATACAGGTATGAAACAAACTAAGATTGTAGCTTCTATCAGCGACCGCAGATGCAGTGTAGACTTTATCCGCCAGCTATTCCTGGCAGGTGTGAACGTAGTCAGAATGAACACCGCACATGCCTCACACGACGGTCTACGCGAGATTATCAAAAACACGAGAAAGGTGTCAAGACACATCGGAATACTCATCGACACCAAAGGACCGGAAGTGAGGACCACAGCCACTGACCAACCCATTGAATACAAAACGGGGGAAAGGGTGAAAATCTACGGACACAATACAGAAGATACTTCTCACGACACAGTGAACGTTTCATACGAAAATTTCATTGACGACGTGAAGGTGGGCGACCACGTGCTCTTCGACGACGGAGAACTGGATATGCTCGTCTATGAAAAAGACGGCGACTCGCTCTGCGTGGAGGTGCAGAACGACGGAAAGCTGGGTTCGAAAAAGAGCGTCAACGTTCCGGGAGAGCATATCGACCTGCCGGCGCTGACTGAAAAGGACAAAGCGAACATCCTGCTCGCAATAGAAGAGGACATCGACTTCATAGCCCACTCTTTCGTGCGCAGCAAGGAAGACGTGCTGGCTGTTCAGAGAATTCTTGACGAGCATAACAGCGAGATAAAGATCATCTCAAAGATCGAGAACCAGGAGGGCGTTGACAATATCGACGAGATTATCGAGGCGTCTTACGGTATCATGATCGCCCGTGGCGACCTGGGCATCGAGGTGCCTATCGAGCGCATTCCGGGAATCCAGAGAATGATCATCAAGAAGTGTATCGAGGCAAAGAAGCCTGTTATCGTTGCCACACAGATGTTGCACACGATGATAAACAACCCTCGTCCTACACGTGCCGAGGTGACCGACATCGCCAATGCCATATACTACCGCACCGACGCCCTGATGCTCAGCGGCGAGACGGCATCGGGTAAATACCCGGTGGAGGCTGTAAAGACAATGGCTGCCATAGCCGAACAGGCTGAGAAGGACAAGATGCGCGAAAACGACATCCCTGTGCCATTGAGCAACGACTGTAACGTGAGCGAATTCCTTGCAAAACAGGCTATCGAGTCAACGGAGCGTCTCGGAGTGAGGGGAATCATCACCGACAGCCTATACGGACGCACAGCACGCAACCTGGCGGCTTTCCGCGGTCCTAACCCCGTACTCGCCATCTGCGTAAAGGAAAGGGTGCAGAGACTGCTGGCTCTGAGCTACGGAGTGATTCCGGTGTTCCAGCATAAGAAACTGCAACCGCAGGACCAGTTCGTGGCAGCGCTGAGAATGCTGCGACAGAAGGGCTACCTGAAGATGGAGGACAAGATTGCATATCTGAGCGGCAGCTTCGGAAGGGGCGGCGGCACCACGTTCCTCGAAATCGACAAGGTGGCTGACGTGTTCAACAAGGACTTCAAACTGCCTAACACGATGAGACCTTGACAATACACGGAACAAGAAATACACAATGACTGAAAAACCGGCTTCATGGTCCGCATCGCAGGAAACTCCCGCTATGCGGACTTTTGGAACTGGGTTTATAATAATCTTTTGATAACCTTATTTTTATGAAACACGCATTGATAACAGCACTACTTGCATCGGCAACTCTTCTGGGCAACGCACAGAACCAGCAGAAAGCCGAAACCTGCAACCAGCAGCATTACGTGCCGACAGCAGAGAACCTGCAGGCACGAAATGAATTTTCTGACAACCGATTCGGCATTTTCCTGCATTGGGGACTTTACAGTATGTTCGCACAGGGGGAATGGTATCTCAACTATGGTCCCAACAAGGACGAATACGCCAAGGTGGCTGACGCTTTCTATCCGCACTCCTTCAACGCCGAGAAATGGATTTCGGCGATAAAGGCTTCGGGAGCCAAATACATCTGCTTCACAACCCGCCACCACGAGGGTTTCTCGATGTGGGACACAAAACAGTCCGACTACAACATCATGAACACGCCATACGGCAAAGACATCGTGAGACAGCTGGCTGACGAATGCCACAAACAGGGCATTGGACTGCATCTCTACTACTCTCACATCGACTGGACACGAGAGGACTACCCTGCCGGCAGAACAGGACTGACAACGGGCAAAGACCCGAAGAAGGCGGACTGGAACCACTACTACAAATTCATGAACGCACAGCTCACCGAACTGCTGACAAACTACGGAAAGGTGGACGGTATATGGTTTGACGGATGGTGGGACCACGACGAGGACACAATCCCATTCAACTGGCAGCTGCCTGAGCAGTATGCTATGATACACAAACTGCAACCGGCATGCATCATCGGCAACAACCACCACCAGACTCCGTTTGAGGGCGAAGACATGCAGATGTTTGAAAGAGACATTCCGGGAGAGAACAAGAACGGTCTGTCAGGACAGTCTATCAGCCGGTTGCCGCTGGAGACTTGTCAGACGATGAACGGCATGTGGGGATACAAGATAAAAGACCAGAACTATAAATCGGCCAAGGAACTCATCAGACTGCTCGTGCGCACAGCGGCTAAGGGAGCCAACCTGCTGCTCAATATCGGTCCGCAGCCAAACGGCGAACTTCCGGCAACGGCTCTCGACCGTCTTGCCGACATGGGCAAATGGCTGAACGGCAATGCCGGCGAAAGCATATACCGCACTGTGGCAGGAGAAGTGGCGCTTGGCGACAGCATCGTGTCGACATGCGGAAAGGGGAAAAAGGCTCCTCTCTATATACATATCCTCACAGACAAGAAGGATGGTGAAATCGCCGTGACAATGAAGGGTAAAGCCAAGAAGGCGACAAACCTCATCACAGGCGACAAACTGGCGTTCAGAAAGGACAAAGCCACTGGCAAGACAATCTTCGAGCTGAACGACAGAAAGGGTGACGAAGACGACTATATCATCAAAGTGGAATTCTAATCCTTCATATATACAAAAAAAATGGCATAATCGCTGAAAAGTGCGATTATGCCATTTTTTTAACCCAAATCGGTCATTAGGGCTTGCATGGATTTTGTTTTTTAGAAGAGTGGATTTTGTTTGGCTTTTAATGAGTAATAGCGGGCTATTGCGAATTAAAAACGAGCAAAAGACGCCTTATAAAAAGCAAAAGACTGCAAGCAGTTATTAAAATTATACATTAAACGGCCTAATGACCGATTTGGGTTTAACCCCAATCGGTCATTAGGTCGTTTTTGGGGTGGTAAAAAAACTCAGCCAAGGACTCGGCAATAACTGAATCCTTGGCTGTTTTTATTATGGTAACTATGTACCTTTATTCTTGGAGTATATCAACTCCAGCTTATCACGATTAATATTCACCCCATGCCTTAATCTCGATATCTGAGAGCTTGGTAGTGCAGAATGCTGATATGAATGCACTGGCAAGACGGCTGTTGGTAATCAACGGAACGTTGAGGTCGATTGCCGCACGGCGAATCTTGTAACCGTTGGTAAGCTCAGAGCTGGTGAGGTTCTTAGGAATGTTCACCACCATGTCAATCTCGTGGTTGTGGAGCATATCAAGAGCCTTTGGAGTCTTGCCGTCGTCCGGGTCTGAAGGCCAGAGCACATGGGTGTTCTCAATGCCGTTCTCAGTGAGGAACTTACTTGTTCCGTCTGTTGCAAAGAGCTTATAACCATGTTTCACGAGCATCTGTGCAGCGTCGAGCATGTCTGCCTTCTGCTTTGCACTACCAGTAGAAAGAAGAATGTTCTTCTCCGGAATACGCTGACCTACGGAAAGCATACTCTTGAGCACGGCACAGCTTGTGTCGTTTCCGATACATCCAACCTCACCAGTAGAACTCATGTCTACACCGAGAACTGGGTCAGCCTTCTGCAGACGGTTGAACGAGAACTGAGAAGCCTTGATTCCCACGTAGTCAAGATCGAAGAGGTTCTTGCTCGGTTTCTCTACCGGCAGACCTAACATAACTCGTGTGGCAAGCTCGATGAGGTTGATCTTCAATACCTTGCTCACGAATGGGAACGAGCGGCTGGCACGCAGGTTACACTCGATGACGAGGATGTCATTGTCGCGAGCCATAAACTGGATGTTGAACGGTCCGTTGATGTGGAGTTCCTTGGCAATCTGACGGCCGACGCGCTTCACACGGCGCACGGTCTCAACATAGAGTTTCTGTGGAGGGAACTGTATTGTAGCGTCGCCGGAGTGTACACCGGCAAACTCGATATGCTCAGAAATGGCGTAAGCAATGACCTCACCGTCTTTTGCCACGGCATCCATCTCAATCTCCTTGGCATGCTCGATGAACTTGCTCACTACGACCGGATGATCCTCGCTGACATTGGCAGCCAACTGGAGGAAACGCTTCAGCTCGTCCTCATTAGAGCATACGTTCATGGCAGCACCTGAGAGCACGTAGCTTGGGCGCACAAGAACAGGGAAGCCTACCCTATCGATGAACTTGTCGATGTCTTCCATGCTGGTCAGAGCGCTCCACTCAGGCTGGTTGATGCCGTTGTTGGTGAGCATCTGAGAGAACTTGGCACGGTCTTCGGCATTGTCGATATCCTTAGCCTTGGTACCGAGGATCGGCACATGCTGCTCATCGAGGCGCATTGCAAGGTTGTTAGGAATCTGTCCACCGGTGGAAACAATGACGCCATAAGGCTGCTCCATGTCGATGATATCCATAACACGCTCGAATGTCAACTCATCGAAATAGAGACGGTCGCACATGTCATAGTCGGTAGAAACGGTCTCAGGGTTATAGTTTATCATCACCGAGCGGTAGCCCTCCTTGCGGATAGTATTGAGAGCCTGCACGCCACACCAGTCGAACTCAACTGAAGAACCGATGCGGTAGGCACCTGAACCGAGCACCACGATGCTGCGGTGGTCGTTCTCGAAGGTGATGTCGCTCTTCACACCGGCGTATGTAACATACAGATAGTTGGTCTGTGCCGGATATTCAGCGGCAAGGGTATCTATCTGTTTTACTACAGGAAGGATGCCATAGTTCTTGCGCAACTGTCTTACAACAAGACCTGCCTTAGCCATGCTGTGAAGCTCCTGCTCCAAGCCGACTGCACGAGCTATCTGGAAGTCGGTGAAACCATAGACCTTAGCCGTGCGCATCAGTTCCTTGTCAAGAGTATTTATGTTGCACTTCTTCATCTCCTCGTCGATGTCGATGATATGCTTCAGCTTCTCGAGGAACCACTTGTCAATCTTAGTCAGTTCATGGATATCGTCAACGGTATATCCCTTGTGCATAGCCTTCGAGATGACGAAGATACGCTTGTCTGTAGGTTCACGAAGGGCGGCGTCGATATCAGGAATCTCAAGTTCCTTGTTCTCAACGAAGCCGTGCATACCCTGACCGATCATACGGAGACCCTTCTGGATAGCTTCCTCGAAGTTGCGGCCGATAGCCATTACCTCACCGACAGACTTCATCGATGATCCCAACTCCTTGTCTACGCCACGGAACTTGCTCAAGTCCCAGCGTGGTATCTTGCAGACCACATAGTCGAGAGCCGGTTCGAAGAATGCGCTGGTGGTTTTGGTCACGGAGTTCTTCAGCTCGAAGAGTCCGTAGCCCATACCGAGCTTTGCAGCAACGAAAGCCAGAGGATAACCTGTTGCCTTTGAAGCGAGAGCTGACGAACGGCTCAAACGGGCATTCACCTCGATCACTCTATAGTCTTCGCTCTTTGGGTCGAACGCATACTGCACGTTACACTCACCCACGATACCGATATGGCGGATGATCTTGATAGCCAAGGCACGGAGCTTGTGATATTCTGAGTTTGTAAGCGTCTGTGAAGGAGCGATTACGATACTCTCTCCCGTATGGATTCCCAGCGGGTCGAAGTTCTCCATATTACAAACGGTGATACAGTTGTCGTAGCGGTCGCGCACCACTTCATACTCTATCTCCTTCCATCCCTTGAGACTCTTCTCCACAAGCACCTGCGGAGAGAAAGCGAATGCCTTCTCAGCGAGCTTGTCCAGTTCCTCCTCGTTGTCAGCGAAACCTGATCCCAGACCTCCCAATGCGTATGCGGCACGGATAATAACAGGATAACCGAGTTCGGCAGCTGCCTTGCGTGTCTGTTCGATGTTCTCGCAAGCCTCGCTCTTGATGGTCTTCACGTCAATCTCGTCGAGCTTCTGAACGAAAAGCTCACGGTCTTCTGTGTCCATGATAGCCTGCACCGGTGTGCCAAGCACCCTGACATTGTATTTCTCGAGCACACCGCTCTTGAAGAGTTCAACACCGCAGTTGAGAGCCGTCTGTCCGCCGAAAGAAAGGAGGATACCATCCGGACGCTCCTTTTCGATTACCCTCTCCACAAAATATGGCTGGACAGGAAGGAAATAGATCTGGTCGGCAACGCCCTCGGATGTCTGTACGGTGGCGATGTTAGGGTTGATGAGAACTGTTTCCACTCCCTCCTCACGGAGTGCCTTGAGTGCCTGAGAACCGGAATAGTCGAACTCACCGGCCTCACCGATCTTCAATGCGCCTGAACCTAAGAGCAGGACTTTCTTTATATTATCGTCTTTCATTATTATATTATCTTGAGTTTCTTGATACTTTGATTCCACACTGCCAGTCTCAAGAGAGAGAGGACGGCAGAATGTGACTATAACGTGTTTCAGCGAATCATTATTTGAGTGCTTCAACGAACTTGTCGAACATGAACTCTGTATCTACCGGTCCGGAGCAAGCCTCCGGGTGGAACTGGCTTGAGAACCAAGGGTTGGTCTTGTGCTTGATGCCCTCGTTGCTGCCGTCGTTCATATTCACGAAAAGTTCCTCCCAGTCCTTGCCGAGAGTCTTGGCGTCAACGGCATAGCCGTGGTTCTGGCTCGTCACGAAACACCTGTCTGTGCCAACCATGCGCACTGGCTGGTTGTGGGAACGGTGACCGTATTTCAGTTTGTAGATGCTTGCGCCGCCTGCCTTGGCGAGCAACTGGTTACCCATACAGATACCACAGATTGGCTTTGTAGACTTTGACATCTGCTTGCGGATGATTGCCACTGCTTCCTCACACATGTCCGGGTCGCCAGGCCCATTGGCGAGGAAAAGGCCGTCGAACTCCATGTCGGTATAGTCGTAGTTCCATGGCACACGGATAACTTCCACACCACGGTTGATGAGACAACGGATGATGTTATGCTTCACGCCACAGTCAACAAGCACCACCTTGCGGCCGGCACCCTCGTTGTAGCGGATAATCTCCTTGCAGCTCACACGGTCGACGAAGTTCACTCCCTCATACATTGCCACCGGCACATTGTCCGGCTCGTCGTCGAAGAGAATCTTTCCCATCATGACACCGTGCTCACGCAACACTTTAGTCAGCTCGCGGGTGTCGATGCCGGTAATTCCCGGCACATGCTCGCGCTTGAGCCAATCGGCAAGCGACTCTACAGCATTCCAATGACTATACTGCTCGCTATAGTCGGCAACGATGATTGCCGAAGCATGGATTTTGTCACTCTCCATAAATGTAGCCAGACCATTCTCTTCGATAGTGAACGGAGGCACGCCATAGTTACCTACAAGCGGATAAGTGAGAACCATCAGCTGACCTGCGTAGGAAGGGTCGGTAAGGCTCTCCGGATAGCCCATCATGGCTGTATTGAACACCACCTCGCCAGCAACGGGCTGGTCGTAGCCAAACGACTTTCCGTGGAACTTGGTTCCATCTTCCAAGACTAAAGTTACATTTCTCATTTATATAGTTGTTTTTAAACCTTGCGGTTATTTTGTTATAATTCTATTTTCTCTTCTTGTATTTGTTCTCATAGAAGCTGACGAAGGCTCTGTTTACAAGCTCCGTGCCTCCGGGAGTAGGATAGTTGCCGGTGAAATACCAGTCTCCCTTATGGCCAGGTATAGCCTCGTGGAGTCCTTCGATAGACTGGAACACGAGTTCCACCGGTGTTGTCATGCCTTCTGGGCGCAGCATCTCGATGATTTTCTGGTTTATCTCATTCACCGTGAAAGGCGTGTAGATGTCTCTCACGCAGTTGCGCATCTCGGCTCTCGGTTTCTTGAGCTCTGCGAGACAGTTCTCATAAATATCGTCAACGACATGGAGCATGTCGCGTTCCTTCAGCAGCTGCATTGTGGCACCAAAGACACAGAACTCCTCCAGGCTCGGCATGTCGATACCGTAGTAGTCGGGGTATCGTATCTGTGGCGAACTGCTCACCACCACGATCTTCTTTGGGTGCAGGCTGTCGAGAATCTTCAGTATGCTCTCTTTCAGAGTGGTTCCCCTAACGATGCTGTCGTCGATGATGACGAGATTGTCAACGTATGGCTCTATCGAACCGTATGTCACATCGTATACATGCGACGCCAGGTCCTTACGGGTGTTTCCCTCTGTGATGAAGGTGCGAAGCTTGATGTCCTTCCATGCCACCTTCTCACTCCGGACATACTGATGGAGAATCTCCTGCAGCTCGTCCTTAGTCGGTGTATGGCCGAGGTTATACAGACGTTCTATCTTCTGGTCGTTGATATACCTCTTGAAGCCTCCGAGCATTCCGTAGAACGCCACTTCGGCTGTGTTTGGTATGAAAGAGAACACTGTATGTTCGGTGTCGTAATCCACAGCCTTCAGAATACTCTCCGTGAGCTGTTCTCCGAGCTTCTTGCGCTCATTGTATATATCGCGGTCGGAACCGCGGCTGAAGTATATTCTCTCAAACGAGCATTTGCTGTCGCCACGCTGTTCGATTATCTGCTCCAGACTGTCCACGCCGTTCTTTGTCACTACTATCGCCTGTCCGGGCTCCAGCTCGTGGATGTCGTCGCAGTCGAGTCCGAATGTGGTCTGAAGCACTGGGCGCTCGCTTGCCAATGCTATCACCTCGTCGTCCTTATACCAGAAAGCCGGACGAATACCCCATGGGTCTCTCATGGCAAACATCTCTCCGCTTCCTGTCAGTCCGCACATCACGTAGCCACCGTCGAAGTCGGTCATCGTGGTTTTCAGCACATTAGCCATCTTCACGTTGTCATCGATATAATCGGTGATGTCGCGTCCTTTGAGGCCCTTCTTCTGGGCATCTATGAAGTTGCGCTCCACCTCTCTGTCGAGGCGGTGGCCCATCAGTTCGAGAGTGATATAGGTGTCGCTGTATATTCTCGGCGACTGTCCCATAGCGAGTAGTTTCTCGAAAATCTCATGCACGTTGGTCATATTGAAATTTCCGCAGAGACAAAGATTCTTTGCTCTCCAGTTGTTTCTTCTCAGAAACGGATGCACGAATGTGAGTCCGCTCTTTCCTGTAGTGGAATAGCGCAGGTGGCCCATATACATCTCTCCTGCAAACGGAAGATTGTGGCGTGCATAATCCACATCAGCGAGCTGTTCCTCTGAGAGGTCCATGAATTTCTTGTGTACTGTGCTAAAGATCTCCGTGATGGCGTTGGAACCTTCCGCCCTCTCCCTGAACATATATTCGTGGCCGGGCAAAGCTGCGAGATTCACGCATGCCATTCCGGCTCCTTCCTGTCCTCGGTTGTGTTGTTTCTCCATCATGAGATAGAGTTTGTTAAGACCATACATCCAGGTGCCATACTTCTCCTGGTAGTATTCCAGTGGTTTCAGCAGTCTCACCATTGCCACACCACATTCATGCTTCAAAGGTTCCATTTTTGAATTCTTATTAAATATGTATTATCCTTACTGTAACTATTACCCTAATATATTCAAAGCAAGGGGCTCACCCCTCGGAAGAGGAGCAGCCCCAAGATATAGATGTCAATTATTCAACGGTCACCGACTTGGCGAGATTTCTCGGCTGGTCAACGTTCTTTCCTTTGCACACTGCGATATGGTATGCAAGGAGCTGCAACGGAATGGATGCCACAAGCGGCTCAAGACATTCGAGCGTCTGCGGAATCTCTATCACTTCGTCGGCAATCTTGCTTATCGTGTCGTCGCCTTTAGAAACCAATGCTATGACCTTTCCCTTTCGTGCCTTGATTTCCTGAATATTGCTGAGCACCTTCTGATACATCTCATCATGCGGAGCTATTACCACTACCGGCATATCAGAGTCGATAAGGGCGATGGGACCGTGCTTCATCTCTGCAGCTGGGTAGCCTTCGGCATGGATGTAACTGATTTCCTTCAGTTTCAGAGCGCCTTCAAGCGCAACCGGATAGTTGTAGCCACGTCCCAGATAAAGGAAATTGCTGGCATAGGTGAAGGTCTTGCTCAATTCTGATATCCTGTCGTTCAGCTTCAACAGAGACTTCATCTTCTCTGGCACGGTACACAGTTCGCTGACAATCTTGGAGTATTGTTCGTTTGTAATCGTGCCCTTCTCCTTGCCGAGTGCCAGTGCGAGCATCAGAAGCACGGTGACCTGTCCGGTGAATGCCTTGGTGGAGGCAACGCCGATCTCCGGTCCTACGTGTATATACGAACCGGTGTCTGTGTCTCTCGGTATGCTCGAACCGATAGCGTTGCATACTCCATAAACGAATGCGCCGTTGTCTTTTGCCAGGTTCACGGCAGCCAACGTGTCGGCTGTCTCACCGCTCTGGGAGATTGCTATCACGACGTCGGTACTGTCGATAACAGGATTTCTGTATCTGAACTCGCTGGCGTATTCCACTTCCACCGGTATGCGGCAAAGCGACTCTATCAGCTGCTTGCCTATGAGTCCGGCATGCCATGACGTGCCGCAGGCAACGATTATCACACGCTTGGCAGCAAGGAGCTGACGTCTGTAGTCTATTACAGCACTGAGTGTAACATTGTTGGCTTCCACGTTTATCCTTCCACGCATGCAGTTCTCCAGACATTCCGGCTGCTCGAAGATTTCCTTGAGCATGAAATGCGGGAAACCGCCTTTCTCTATCTGTCCGAGGTCGAGGTCTACGGTGCAGATTTCCGGATTAAGCGTGTCGTTGAGAGTATTCACCACCTTGAGGTCTTCGCCACGGCGTATCACGGCGATATTGTCGTCGTCGAGATAAACCACCTTGTCGGTGTATTCAATAATAGGAGTGGCGTCGGAACCGAGGAAGAACTCGTCCTCGCCTATACCGATGACCAGCGGACTCTGCTTGCGGGCAGCGATAATCTGGTCTTTGTCTCTCTTGTCGAGCACTGCAATGGCATAAGCTCCGATGAGCTGGGTGAGGGCAAACCTCACTGCCGTAAGCAGGTCTACGTTCTTTCTCGTCTGTATATATTCTATGAGTTGCACGATGACTTCCGTATCGGTATCCGAACGGAATTTCACGCCATCGGCAACGAGTTTCTTCTTCAGGTCAGCATAGTTCTCGATGATGCCATTATGAATGATGGCGATGTTCTTCGACTCTGAATAATGCGGATGTGCATTCACCGACGATGGTTCACCATGAGTAGCCCAACGTGTGTGTGCTATTCCAACAGTTCCGGATATGTCCTTATCCTCACAGAACCGCTCCAGATCTACCACCTTGCCCTTAGTCTTGTATACGCTGAGGTCGCCATTGTCGTTTATCATAGCGACGCCCGCACTATCGTATCCTCTATACTCTAATCTCTTAAGTCCCTTAATGAGAATAGGGAAGACCTGTCTTTTACCTATATATCCTACAATACCACACATATCAAATAAAAATTTGAAATGACAGAAAGCCTTACAATCTAACCAACGTCACGATAAGCGACGTTATAGACGTCAGAGAACTGATACTTGCAATCCAGATCGACGTACTCGAACCGATGACAGAGTTTCTCTTCTTTGTTTTGTTAGGCTCCACATAAATCTGGTCATTCTGCTGCAGATAATAGTATGGAGACTTTATGATGTTTGCATCTGTCAAGTCAAGCCTGTGGGCAGACTTTCTTCCTTCGCTGTCTTCTCTGATAAGCAACACATTCTGGCGTTTACCATAGATAGTAAGGTCGCCTGCCTGTGCCAAAGCCTCGGGGAGACTTATTTTCTCTGTTTCCACAACAAACTCTCCCGGTTTGTTTACCTCACCATACACGCATACTCTGAAGCTGGACATGCGCACGGTGATGATAGGATTCTCCTTCTCTGCCATATAAGGTTTGATTCTGTCGTGGATAACAGCCTCACACTCGCGCTTGGTCAAGCCTGAAACTTTCACCAATCCTATGATAGGGAAATTGATGTAACCGTTGTTGTCAACAAGGTATGTTGACTCCTTGGCATTAGCAATGTTATTATTATTACCAGTATTGAGATTGAACGGCACGGCTGCTCTCGGATCGGTGGTATTTACGGTAATCACCAAGCCATCCTTAGGCATGATCTTGGCATCGAAAAGTCCCTTCGAAGAAGATAAGTCCAGTGTGTCAATGTTCTGATAATAAGCGAATTGCTTTATGCCACCACAGCTAAAGAGGGTGAACACAGCTACCAATAATACAATTGGCATAAGTAGTTTCTTCATACTCGTTCAATTAAGATATAGTTAAAATCTTTGCAAAAATAATCCTATTTTCTGAAAGCGGCAAATATTTCTATACAAAATCCCCATTTCTCTCACATATAATTCATGTGGTGGGAAATGGGGATATGGATTATTCATTCATCGCCCCTCATGCCACTATCCTGGATAGTCAAAGGGGAAACGACTCAGTATGTTCGTCCTGTCCGTCAACTTATCTACTCGCCGACTTGTCCACCCGCTTATTGCGACCGACCTGCCGACGCGTGAACGCGACGGGAATCAATAGAACTTGAAGTAGTTGCGGGCGTTGTTGTAGCTGATGTCCTCAACCATGCGAGAGAGGCTCTCCATGTCGTTTGGCAGCAAGCCCTTCTCAACGTCGTTGCCGAGCAGATTGCAAAGCAGACGGCGGAAATACTCATGACGAGGATATGAGAGGAACGAACGGCTGTCGGTGAGCATACCTACGAAACGGCTCAGCAGACCAAGAACAGAGAGTGCGTTCATCTGGCGTGTCATACCGTCGAGCTGGTCATTGAACCACCAGCCTGAACCGAACTGGATCTTGCCTGGGCATGAACCGTCCTGGAAGTTGCCGAGCATTGTGGCGATAACCTCGTTGGCACATGGGTTCAAGCAGTAGAGGATAGTACGTGTGAGCTTGCCTTCCTTGTTGAGTTCGTTGAGGAAGTGGCTCATCGCTGTTGCTGTGGTGAACTCACCGATTGAGTCGAAACCGGTGTCAGCACCGAGCTTGTCGTACATCAGGCTGTTGTTGTCGCGGATTGCTCCGTAATGGTACTGCTGCGTCCAGTCGCTTGCGAAATCCTGTTCAGCGAAGATGCGCAGGATGCAGTGTTTGAACTGGCGGACCTCCTGAGCCGAAAGCTGCTGCTTGCGCATTGCCTTCTCGAAGATTGTCTCGATCTGAGAGTCTGTATATGGTTCGTCGTAGAACTCCTCGATACCGTGGTCTGAAAGGCGGCAGCCGTTCTCATGGAAGAAGTCGTGGCGCTTCTGCAGAGCGTCCACCATGTCGGCAAACTTGTTGATTGTGACACCAGCCACCTCACCGAGCTTGTTCACGTATTCAGGGAATTCAGGCTTCTCGATGTTCATTGCCTTGTCAGGACGCCATGCCGGAATCATCTTGATCTCGAAACCGCTCTCGCGAGTCTGCTTGTGGTAGCGCAGATCGTCGATTGGATCGTCGGTGGTGCAGACACACTCCACATTGTAGCGGCGCATGAATCCGCGTGCGGTATATCCTGGCTGCTTCAGCTTCTCGTTACATTCGTCGAAGATTTCTCTTGCTGTCTTAGGACTCAAGAGTTTGTCGATGCCGAAAGCGGTCTTCAGCTCGAGGTGGGTCCAGTGGTAAAGAGGGTTGCGGAAAGTGTAAGGAACGGTCTCTGCCCATTTCTCAAACTTCTCCCAGTCTGAAGTATCCTTGCCTGTGCAGAATTTCTCGTCAACACCGTTGGTTCTCATCGCACGCCACTTGTAGTGGTCGCCTCCGAGCCAAAGCTCTGTAATACTCTTGAACTGATGGTCGTTTGCCACCATTTCAGGAATCAGATGACAGTGATAATCGATGATTGGCATCTTGGCCGCATGATTGTGGAAAAGTTCCTGCGAGGTCTTGGTTTCAAGCAGGAAGTTTTCGTCCATAAATTGCTTCATGACTTAATATTATTTTAGTATTAATTGTTAATATGTAATTTGTTTAATCTTTTCTGTGCAAATATACGGCATTTTTTTTGATTACATCATTTTTTAAGCTATATTTGCACAATCTAAACGAAAAATCAAATAGGCAAGACCTTTTATGAAAAACAAAAATTCAGTTTCTAACTATTCCTTCAAGCGCACAGACAGAGTGCTTTTGATATACACGGGAGGCACAATAGGCATGGGATGCAACCGTGAATCAGGAGCATTGGAACCTCTGGACTTTAACCATCTAATCAGCTGCCTTCCGGAATTTGCTGCCATCGAGACGGGAATCGACTCTTATCAGTTCACGCCTCCCATCGACTCCAGCGACATGACGCCGCGCTTCTGGTCGCGACTCGTAAGGATCATTGCCGACAGATACGACGACTACGACGGTTTCGTAATACTGCACGGCACCGACACCATGGCATTCACGGCATCAGCACTGTCGTTCATGCTCGAAAACCTGACAAAGCCTGTGGTGCTGACAGGAAGCCAGCTGCCTATCGGTCAGCTGCGCACCGACGGCAAAGAGAACCTCGTGACGAGTATTGAGGTGGCTTCTGCCCACCATGACGACGGCACACCGATAGTTCCAGAAGTGTGTATCTATTTCAACGGCCACCTGCTGAGAGGCAACAGGGCAACGAAAGCAAACGCCGACGGATTCAACGCCTTTGAATCTTACAACTATCCTCATCTGGCAGATGCCGGAGTGAACATCACATACCACGAGGAGCATATCCTGAAGAGGGACTTCACGAAGAAACTCATCCCCCACTTCGCATTAGACCCCAACGTCACCGTGTTCACGCTTTTCCCTGGTGTGCAGGAGCAGATCACGCGCCACGTAATCGAGTCGCCGGAGCTTCGCGCCATGGTGATGAGGACCTACGGCAGCGGAAACGCACCACACCACCCCTGGCTCATGCGACTGCTCAAGGAGGCTACAAGCCGCGGAATCACTGTGGTGAACATCAGCCAGTGTGATGCCGGAGCAGTGGAGATGGGCAGATACGACACGGGATTCCAGCTCAAGAACATGGGTGTGGTGAGCGGTTACGACAGTACCGTGGAGAGTGCTTTGACAAAACTCATGTTCCTGATAGGTCAGCACAACGATGTTAATCTCGTGAGATCGAACATTGTGAGAGATATCTGCGGAGAGATAACTGTGACAGAATAAAGGCAAAAGAGAAGTATCTGACTTTTACAAATAAATCGAGTAGGAGGAAAACGAAGCTGTTTTCTTCCTACTTTCGTATATACTATCCTCTCACACCACCGTTCGTGCGGTTCCGCAAACAGCGGTTTCTATTTCGGCTGCCATTCGAGATACTATCACATAAGATAGAGAATAGAGATACCGTTTGCCTGAATATTTTGCATCCTATGCCCGTTTGGGGTCAAAGACATACTGTCCCTTCTTGTCGGTAACGCTGCCGAAACGGATGGCATGGCGTGGACAATTATGATAGCAGGCGAAGCAAGTGAGACAGCTGCCATCATGGTTCCATTGCGGCATACCGTCGTCGTCAAGCGACATGTTGCCGACGGGACACGATGCCACGCACTTCCCACACGACACGCAGAGCGACTCTTCAACATGGAAATAACGGTCAGTGACGAGTTTGCGCACAAATGCCTCGCCGAGCAGACCACTGTTGATTCTCTTCCATCTGCCCAGATAGCGCATGAAAGCCCCATTCGCCATCTCTCTTATCTTTTCTGCTATAAACTCCATGCGCGGCTGCGCTTCATGGAGCTTGTCGCTGACCACCTTCTCCTTGTCTACATCCATAAAGGGCAGTCCGACGTATGTATTCGGCATCCGCACATCAAACACGGCATCGAGAGAAACGCCTTGTTTCTTGAGATCGCTGCGCAATATATCCATACTCTCGCCAACGGTGTCGCCAACGGTACAGACTGAATACACGTAGGGTTTGACATTGCGCTCCGAACCGACGCTCAACGTCATTCCTGACAACACGCGACGAAGCAGCATCGGCGGGCGCCAACCGTGAACGGGAAAGAAGATGCCGAGAGGCTCTCCGGGGTTCAGCTGCACATGAAGGGGCTGGCTGCATACAGAGGCGATGTCTACTACCCTCTCGTCTCCTGTCATGCGGGCGATGCTCTCGGCAACCCACCTGGTGTTTCCTGTGCCGGACAAATACAGTATCATAATCGTGAATTTAGGGTATTTTCTTGTTTTATTGGGAAATATTCAATATCTTAGCAAAGAGTTTGAATGTATAACACTAAATCTATAACTAATAAAGGAATATTATATGAACGATAAAGAATTAATGCTCAGAGCCATAAGACTGTCTGAAGAGAGCGTGAAAAGCGGCGGCGGACCGTTCGGTGCGGTAATAGCACGCAACGGCGAAGTCGTGGCAGAGGCTTCCAACTGTGTCACTATAGACTGCGACCCTACCGCCCATGCTGAGGTGTCGGCAATCCGCAAGGCGGCAAAGGCTATCGGTTCATTCGACCTGGGAGGCTGCTCGATATACACTTCGTGTGAACCGTGTCCGATGTGTCTGGGTGCTATATACTGGGCACATCTCGACAAGATTTTCTATGCCAACGACCGCAAGGACGCTGCTGCAATAGGTTTCGACGACGATTTCATATACAAGGAACTGGAACTGTCGCCGGACCACCGCAACAAGCCATCGGAAATTATCATGCAGGAAGAGGCGAAAAAGGCTTTCCGCATGTGGGCGGAGAAGACAGACAAGACTGAATACTAACCCAAACCGGTCATCAGGACAGAATACACAGAAATGTCCTGATGACCGATTCGTTTTATCACAAGCCTCAACTGAGCCACAAATAGTATATTGCCGCAAGCACCGCTGCCAGCACAACGAATATGGCGGTCTTTATCAGGCAGCCTGTGATTTTCTTCACAAGCAGGAACACAACGATAAAGGCTACTATACAGAATATGTAATATCCGAAATTTTCCATCTTTTCTTGAGTTTAATGATTAATTGAGCCCAATATAAAAGGGACTGAGCAATGAAGCTTACCGATTGGCCTACTTGAACAGATGTCTGAACGCCGCCGGAATCATCGTCTCGAACTCCATCGCCTGACGGGTAACGGGATGATAGAAGCAGAGCATATAGGCATGAAGACAAAGGCGATGTATAGGGTCGTCGCCATTGCCGTATTTTATGTCGCCACATACCGGATGTCCCATATCGGCAGAGTGTACACGAATCTGGTTTTTCCTTCCTGTCTCCAATTTGTATTCCACAAGACTATGCTCCGTGGTGCGGTCGAGCACCCGGTAATGGGTGATGGCATATTTTCCGCCATTGTCCACCGGTGACGAATATGTCACGTATGCCTTGTTGTCCTTTAGCCAGTTTTCTATCGTTCCCTCATCATTCTCCATCTCTCCACTCACCACGGCAACGTAGCGTCGGTCGAAAACTATGTCATGCCAGTTGTGCTCCAGAATCTGCTCCGTCTCCATATCCTTGGCATAAATCATGAGTCCGCTGGTGTCGCGGTCAAGACGGTGTACGACATGTGCCGTGCAGCGCTGGCGGGTCTTCTTGAAATAGTCGTCGAGCACGGCTTTCACGTTGAGCGACTTGTGGCCGGCTGCCATCGACAGGATGCCGATATTCTTCTCTATCACCACGAGATACTGGTCCTCGTAGACAATCTTCACATAGCGGCTCTTGAGCTTGTCGTTGTTTCGTTTCGTCTTGCTCACTTCTATCTTGGTGCCGGCAGCAACGGGATAGTCAAACTGTGTCACAGTCTTGCCATTAACCTTGATGCCACGGCCTTGAAGCGTGGCTTTAATCTTAGAACGGCTCTCCTTCACGTTGTTGAGGAGGAAGTTGAGCAACGTATCGTCTTGCTCCACTTGATAGTGGGCGTAATCATTGATGTTTCTGTTATATGTATGTCTCATATTGTCGTCTGAAAGAATTTTCGGGATGCAAATATATGAAAAAATCAGATACTTTTGCATCAATAATGCCAAAAGTCATTGATATTATGGCAACGAGGCGTGTTTTTTTGCCATCATCGCCCCGGCAGAGATTACCGCAGGCGGTGAAGGGATAGCTATGTCGGATAAACCAGCCCAACAATTACGGCGACAAAAAAATATCCCTGAATTTTCCCCCACGGCGTGGGGAACGGTTCCCCCCAATGTGGGGTTTCATTCCCCACGTCAGGGGGAGATTTCGAAGTAATGCTTATCGTGATGGCTTTTCGATGGAAATTGATTCGTCTGGCCACATTCTTTTCCTCTCGTCAGCCCGTAAAATATCCACAAATATTTACTTTTATTTCTCAATATCAATAATTTGCAGTAACTTTGCAGCCGATTTTGCCATATTGGGCAAAATTCGATGCCAAGGACCAAAAGGTACGCTTCGGAAATGTCTCTGGCAGAAAAGAAAGATAACAACAAAGAAAGTACTATATAATAAGGTAGAAGAAAGAAAATGATTACAGTAACCAATCTCGCTATCCAATTCGGAAAGAGAGTACTCTACAAGGATGTCAATATCAAATTCACCAATGGGAACATTTATGGTGTGATCGGTGCAAACGGTGCAGGAAAGTCTACACTGCTCAAGGCTATCAGCGGAGAACTGGAGCCTAACAAGGGAACAGTGGAACTGGGACCGGGCGAGCGTCTCTCCGTGCTCGATCAGGACCACTTCAAATACGACGCATACAGCGTAATGGACACGGTGCTGATGGGACACGAGCCTCTGTGGAACAACATGAAGGAGCGTGAGGCACTCTACGCAAAACCGGAAATGACAGAAGAGGACGGTAACCGTGCTGCCGACCTGGAGCTGAAATTCGCCGAGATGGACGGATGGAACGCTGAAAGCGACGCTGCACAGATGCTCTCTAACCTCGGCATCAAGGAGCACATGCACCAGAAGATGATGAGCGAGCTGTCAAACAACGAGAAGGTGCGCGTAATGCTTGCAAAGGCTTTGTTCGGACACCCCGACAACCTGTTGCTCGACGAGCCTACCAACGACTTGGACCTCGACACCGTGCAGTGGCTTGAGGAATATCTGAGCAATGTGGAGCAGACAGTTCTCGTAGTGAGCCACGACCGTCACTTCCTCGACGCCGTCAGCACACAGACAGTGGACATCGACTTCGGAAAGGTTACCGTATTCTCAGGAAACTACTCTTTCTGGTATGAGAGTTCACAGCTCGCCCTGCGCCAGGCTCAGAACCAGCGTCAGAAGGCTGAAGAGAAGCGCAAGGAACTGGAGGAATTCATCCGCCGTTTCTCTGCCAACGTGGCAAAGAGCAAGCAGACGACGAGCCGCAAGAAGATGCTCGAGAAGCTGAACGTTGAGGAAATCAGACCGTCATCACGCAAATATCCTGGAATCATATTCCAGATGGAGCGCGAACCGGGCAACCAGATTCTGGAAGTGGAAGGACTGAAGGCCGTGGACAACGACGGCACAGTGCTCTTCGACAACGTGAGCTTCAACATCGAAAAGGGACAGAAGGTGGTGTTCCTGAGCCACAACCCTAAGGCTATGACTGCCCTCTTCGAAATCATAAACGGCAACCGCGAGGCGCAGGCCGGCACATTCAAATGGGGTATAACCATCACCACAGCATATCTGCCTCTCGACAACACTGAGTTCTTCCAGAGCGATATGAACCTCGTGGACTGGCTCAGCCAGTATGGTCCGGGCAACGAAGTGGTGATGAAGGGCTTCCTCGGCAGAATGCTCTTCAGCGGCGAAGAAGTGCTGAAGAAGGTGAACGTATTGAGCGGAGGCGAGAAAATGCGCTGTATGATAGCAAGAATGCAGCTGAAGAACGCCAACTGCCTTATCCTCGACACTCCTACCAACCACCTCGACCTCGAGAGCATTCAGGCTTTCAACAACAACCTCGTAGGATTCAAGGGCAACATCCTCTTCAGCAGCCATGACCACGAGTTCATACAGACCGTGGCAGACCGCATCATAGAGCTGACTCCAAACGGAACAATCGACAAGCTCATGCAGTATGACGACTACATCTACGACGAGCAGCTGAAAGAGCAGCGCGCCAAGATGTATGAATAAGAATCCTGTCTGTATAGACAAGGCTGAAAATCAAAAACTTTATCAATAATCCGGATAAGGGAAGCTGATTTTTCAGAACAAGCAGAATATCCAAATTCCATTTATGGCAGAACCTTGCCCCTGTTGGCAAGGTTTTTGCTGATTAAAGGGAAAAAGCAAAACATTATGAGCAAAGAAAAAGATATAAAGAAAGAAACGGAAGAGATGGAAACCTCCAAGGCAAAGCAGGCTGAGAATGCCGCCAAGGAGAATGCCGGAAAAGACAATACCGAAAAGGAAGCCGAAAAGAAAGAGGAGAAAGACCCGCTGGAGGCTGCCAAAGAGGAGATTGCTGATCTCAAGGACAAATATCTGAGAAGCGTGGCTGAATTTGACAACTACCGCAAACGCACTATGAAGGAGAAAGCTGAGTTGCTACTCAACGGTGCCGAGAAGACGGTGGCGGCAATACTTCCTGTGCTCGACGATATGGAGCGTGCTCTTGCAAGCGCCGAGAAGACAGACGATGCCGAGGCTCTGAAAGAAGGAATGAAACTGATATTCCAGAAATTCGAGAAGGTGCTTGGCGGACTTGGCGTGAACAAGATAGAGACAAAGGATGCCGACTTCGATACCGACCTGCACGAGGCTATCGCCATGGTGCCTGGCATGGGAGACGAGAAGAAGGGCAAGGTGCTCGACTGCGTGCTGACAGGATATAAACTCAACGACAAGGTGATAAGACACGCCAAAGTGGCAGTGGGACAATAAGGTAAAGACAGAATATGGCAAACAAGAGAGACTACTACGAGGTGCTTGGCGTAAGCAAAGACGCATCCGAGGACGAGATAAAGAAAGCTTACAGAAAAATCGCCATCAAATATCACCCTGACCGCAACCCTGGCGACAAGGTGGCTGAAGAGAAATTCAAAGAGGCTGCAGAGGCTTACGACGTATTGCACGACCCTCAGAAGAGACAGCAATACGACCAGTTCGGCTTCGATGGTCCGATGGGCGGCGGAGCCGGAGGATTCGGCGGCGGATTCGGCGGCGGATTCAGCATGGACGACATATTCTCGATGTTCGGCGATGTGTTCGGAGGCCATGGCGGCGGTTTCGGAGGCGGATTCGGTAGCGGATTCGGCGGCCGCGGTGGCGGTGGCGGTCGCCCGGCACAGCACAGAGGTGCTGACCTGCGACTGAAGGTTAGAATGACACTCGCCGAGATTTCAACCGGCGTGACAAAGAAATTCAAGGTGAAGAAAGACGTCACCTGCTCATGTTGCGGTGGTAGCGGAGCCGAAAAGGGCAGCAGCAAGGAAACCTGTCCGACATGTCACGGCAGCGGAGTGGTGACACGCACCACACAGAGTCTCTTCGGCATGATGCAGACACAGAGTGTATGTCCTACCTGTCAGGGCGAGGGCATGATAATCAAGAACAAGTGTAAGGCTTGTGGCGGCACCGGAGTGACAAAGGGCGAAGAGGTTGTCGAGATAAAGATACCTGCCGGAGTGGCCGGTGGCATGGTGGTAAACGTGCCGGGAAAAGGCAACGCTGGAATACACAACGGTGAGGCCGGCAACATTCAGGTGCTCATAGAGGAAGATCCGAGCGACACCTTCATCCGCGAAGAAAAGGACCTCATCTACAACCTGCTCCTTGACTTCCCTACGGCAGCTCTCGGCGGACAGGTTGAGGTGCCTACCATCAGCGGCGGCAAAGTGAAGATAAAGATTGAACCGGGCACGCAGCCTGGTAAGACGCTCCGACTCAGGGGCAAGGGACTGCCGGCGATACAAGGCTACGGACATGGCACCGGAGACCTCGTGGTACACATCAGCGTGTATGTTCCGAAGACACTGACAAAGGAGGAGAAGACAGCGCTCGAAGAGATGCAGAAGAGTGACAATTTCAAGGGTGACACTACGACAAAGCAGACCATCTTCCAGAAATTCAGAAGTTATTTCAGCTGACCGTAGCGACATCTGACACATAAACACTGATAATAGAACAGACTGCGATATATTCTGACAAGCAACAATGGCGGAGTGTCTTTCATTCCGCCATTGTTGTTTGTATATTGTCATCATAGATGTTAAAACAGTCATAATATATGTTGTTTTAGATAATATATGTTGTTTTAGGCATCGCGTCTTTTGTGCTAAACAGGCAAATCATTAACTTTGCATCCTGATAACTATAAACATAGATAACAATAACAATATTTATACAAACAAATCATGAACTCTGCAGATCTTTTTCTCTGGATTCTCGACAATCTGAGCTATTGGGTAGTGACACTATTCATGGCAATCGAAAGCTCGTTCATCCCATTCCCATCAGAAGTAGTAGTGCCGCCGGCAGCATGGAAGGCGATGGACCCTGACAGCAACATGACATTCATACTGGTGATCGTCTTCGCAACCATCGGTGCCGACATCGGTGCGCTTGTGAACTATTACCTCGCCAAATGGCTCGGCAGACCGATAATATACAAATTTGCCGACAGCAGAATAGGACACATGTGTCTCATAGACCGCCAGTCGGTGGAAAAGGCAGAGGAGTTCTTCCGCAAACACGGAGCCACCTCCACATTCTTCGGACGACTCGTTCCTGCCGTGAGACAGCTCATCAGCATCCCTGCCGGACTGTCTGGCATGCATGTGGGCAGATTCCTCACCTTCACCACTCTCGGTGCCGGCGTGTGGAATACCGTGCTCGCCATGATAGGATGGGCGATATATAAATACACCGACTACAAGACTACACAGGACGTGTATCAGCAGGCATTGAAATACAGTCATGAGATTGGCTACGTGCTTCTCGCTCTCGCCGTAGTAGTGGTAGCATTCCTTGCATACAAAGGATTGAAAAAGAAAAAATGAGAAAATGATGAATTACGAGGAAACGATACAATATCTTTATGACAGCGTGCCTATGTTCCAGAAGGTCGGTGCGTCGGCATACAAGGAGGGTCTGTACAACACCGAGGAGCTGGACAGGCATTTCGGTCATCCACACAGGAAATTCAAGAGCATCCACGTGGCAGGAACAAACGGTAAAGGCTCCTGCTCCCACACCATCGCCGCAATTCTCCAGGCTGAAGGCTACAAGGTGGGACTATACACATCACCGCATCTCGTGGACTTCAGAGAGAGGATAAGGATCAACGGCAAATGCGTCAGCGAGGAATATGTAATCGACTTCGTGGAAAAGGAGAGGGAGTTTTTCGAACCTCTTCATCCGAGCTTCTTCGAACTCACCACTGCCCTCGCTTTCAAATACTTCGCAGAAGAGGCTGTTGACTATGCCGTGATAGAAGTGGGACTGGGTGGCAGACTCGACTGCACCAACATCATATCTCCGGAACTGGCGATAATAACGAACATCAGTTTCGACCACACACAGTTTCTTGGCGACACTCTCGCAAAGATAGCCACGGAGAAAGCCGGAGTGATAAAACCAGAGACTCCCGTAATAATCGGCGAATACACGGAGGAGACGCGCCCAGTGTTTGAATCTAAGGCAAAGCAGGAGAATGCTCCAATCACATTCGCACAAGATGACAAGGAGATTCTGACTGCCACTCCAAACTCAGGACAAGGCTTCGACTACGAGACAAAAGACTTCGGCAGACTGCATGGTGAACTGGGAGGCTACTATCAGGAGCGCAACGCCAATACCGTGCTCTGCGCCTGTCGACAGCTCATCAGCATGGGGATAATAAAAGACCAGGACTGCATCAAGAAGGGTTTTGCCAATGTGACAGAAACCACTGGCCTACGCGGACGCTGGGAGAGTATACAGACAAGCCCTACCGTGATTTGCGACACGGGGCACAACGTGGCTGGCTGGCAATATCTGAGCGAACAGATAAAGAAGCAACCTTGCAAGCAATTGAGAATGGTATTCGGTATGGTAGACGACAAAGACATCGACAGGGTTTGCGAACTGCTGCCAAAGAACGCCATATATTATTTCACACAGGCATCCACCCACAGGGCAATACCTGTGGAGAAGGTAAAAGAGGATGGCGAGAAACATCAGTTGCGAGGCAACTCCTACCCTACTGTTGCTGCAGCCTACACCGCCGCTCTCAAGGATGCCGACAAGGATGATTTCATCTTCGTCGGCGGCAGCAGCTATGTGGTGGCGGATTTCCTGACGGATTTCTGAAAAGCAAGCTTACAAGCAGACAAAGAAACAAATTGACGAGTAGACGAGGAATACTATTTCATGATAATTCCCCGTCTGCTCGTTTTTCTTTTTTACTCTTTCCCTTCACCTCGTAAACTGCCATGTCAACCTGTCAACTTGACATTATCCCAATTATCCCAAGCGGGTCTAACCATCGGAAATAAAAGGATAGTAAGGTGATGTAATGTCACTGATTTACAGTCTATTAGAAATCCACAAGGCTGCTGACGGCAAGACAGAATACATTGACCATATCCAAGTCAAGACCAAGGACAGAGTAACCATCCCATTGCTGGAAGAAACAAAGAAGTGGATGCCTAAAAGAGAAATGGGGAAGTCTTACTTCTTCCCTTTTGTTGATAAATTGCCGTCAGGCTGTATTCAAAAAACGCCTGTGTTCAAATAAATCTGCAAGACTTATCTGGACACAGGCTTTTTCATGTTCAATTTAATCTTTGATATAGATGACAACAGGAGTAATATACGCTCGTGTCCCCAGTATTGGTGAGAGACAGAGCACGGAAAGACAGGTCAAGGACTTGTCGGAATTACTAAAAGTACAATCAACGCAATAATACTATTGATTTTACGTTCCTTTCAAAGAAAGGGGTTGTGCAATAGTGGCTTAAAGGCTAAAAGCACCACCTTTGTACCCAATATAACAACAATACGTTTAAGGTCACAATTTGTGATCTCAAAAATAAAGATAGAAATATGGCAAACAACATAGATAAAAAAGAACCGGTCGCAAATTGCGACCAGTCCAAAATAGATGTTACAAAATGCGACAACCATGAACTCGCAGGTAATATCGAACCTCTAATAAAAGTAATTAGAGGGCAACAAGTTATGCTTGATAAAGATTTAGCAATGCTATATGGGGTAGAAGTTAAAGTTCTGAATCAGGCTGTTAAACGCAATGTTGAACGCTTCCCTAATGATTTTCGGTTTCAATTGACAAAGGAAGAATGTTTAAGGTCACAAATTGTGACCTTAAACGGAAAACAAGGTCAACACCTCAAATATATGCCGTATGCTTTTACTGAACAAGGCGTGGCAATGCTTAGTAGTGTTCTCCGTTCACAAACAGCCATTGAGGTCAATATTCAGATTATGCGAGCCTTTGTTTCCATGCGCCACTTCATGGTGAATAATGCTTCTATGTTCAGCCGCTTAGAAACAATAGACCCCAATTCGGGATAAGATAGCGATTAGTTGCATGTTAAGAGAGATACATGAATTCTCTTCCCATGCCATCAGACATGGGCTATATATAAAGAATCGAAAGAGATTATTCTGTCCTTAGAACAATGTAAGTTGCTTCGTGTCTTCGATGCAGTATCCTTGCAATGGCTTTGGCTTGTTATCAAAGAAACAATATGCTCCCAAGGCTGAAATAAGGTTCATGATAAAGTTGCTTACAGATCTATGGCGTGAATGTACAATCTGTGCCGTATTCTTCAGCATGTCGTTAATGGTTTCGATAATGTATCTCTTGCGCAGCATCATTCTGTCATAGAACGGCATCAGCTTGTTTTTCATGTTTACGCGCAACCCTGTCACCAGCTGTATTCCATCCTCAAAGAGGAAGTCAAACAGCTTCTGTGAAATATAGCCTTTGTCAGCGAACAGCTTGCCATACAAACGTTTAGCAAGAACCTTGAACACATTCGGGTCCTTGTCGCTGACATTTGCACCAGTAAGTACAAACGCTATTATCTCGCCTCTGTCATTGCACGCAAGGTGGAGCTTAAAGCCATGACACCAACCCATAGTTCCTTTTCCGTCAGTGGCAATTCCCTTGAATACCTTATTGGCATATCTCCTGAGATTATGGCATACGGGTATCATCGTGGAATCAACGAATGTTATGCCGGTACATCTTCCGAAAGCTCCCAGATTAAGGAAGAACATGAGCTGGAAGAACACGCGGCTTTCCAACTCCACAAAGCGGTTGTACGACACGGCTTTCGGAAAATAAGACTTCATCGTACCCTTAATAAAGAACAGGTAGTAGTGCTTGAAATTGCGGAATGTACCAAAATGAAAATACAACAGAATGGTCATGATTTCACTGTCGGACAACGATGCTGCACGCCGTCTACGCTTCACTCCGCTATTGTCTTCCAGCAAATTTCCTGCATTTTCTGCATCAAAATGTTTGCAAAACTCGTCTATAATACAAAATAATTCTGTAACTTTGTAATCGGTAGTCATATTAAATATTTTTGTAACTAATTGATTTTCACCTATAAAGGTACAAAATATTTATGAGACTACCAACTTTTTATGAACAAAATCTTATCCCGAACTGGGGTAATAGAATATCACCAGCTGGAAATTTTACAGCACCAACAAGATACAGATAAACACTTGCAAGAATCCGACAAGCGTATAGACGAGGTGTTTCGCAGATTGGACGAGGGTAATGCAAAGCCGAAACAAGGTGTGTTCTACAATGGTCAAATTTATGATGCCTATACTTTCGTGTCCGACTTGATTAAGAGTGCAAAGAAACGTATCATTCTTATCGACAACTATGTTGACGAGACTGTACTGACATTGCTCGATAAAAGAGATAATAACGTGTCTGCAATCATCTACACTCAGCAGATAAGCCGTCAGTTCCAACTCGACATAGACCGTCATAATGCTCAATATGCACCGATTGATGTTGAAACATTCCGTTTGTCACATGACCGCTTCCTTTGTATAGACGATGACGTATATCACATAGGTGCATCCATTAAGGACTTGGGCAAAAAGTGGTTTGGTTTCTCCAAGATGGAGATACTTACACCAGACGAATTGGTGGAAAGGATCAATAGAGAGTAAGACGCCTCTATATGTAAAGCAAAAAATATGATATGAGAAACTTGTGGATATTTCATAAGAACAAAAACTTAAAATAATGATTATGACAATTAGAAGAATAAGTATAACATTTGTGGCATTATTATTTGCTACAATTTCATTTGGACAAGTAAAAAGCATTGACGAGAGAATAGGCGAGGCTATGAATGGCAGTAATTGGGCCGAACTTAGATCTTTGTATATGTCTGATGGAAAGAACTTGCAGACACCATTTCTTAAACCGCTCTCCAGATTCTTTATAAGTCAATTCTATAATGAACCGGACAGTGCTATCAAGTATGGCAAAGAAATTTTGGAGAAGTATCAAGATGAACTAAATTCATCTGTACCTTCAATTATGTATTTCATGGCAGAAGATTATGCAATATTGGGACACTACGATAAGGCTTCCGCATTATTACACAGTCTGAACGAGGCCTACCGCAAGGGTGGACAAACTGTAAATCCTGTATTTGAAGCCTATGAGGACATTTATTCTAAGCTTTCGAAATGCGGCACGTTTTCTGTGGAGAGGCCAGACTATAACGTGAGTGTGCCCTTGTTAACACATACAGATAACCGCAAAAATCCAGAAATGATGTTTGTTATGGCTAATATCAATGGAAAAAAAGTGAAATGCAATTACGATTCAGGGGCAGGTATAAATATAATGACTACTAAGTTTGCCGAGCATATAAAGGCAACTGTCATACAGACCAAGAACATACAGATGTTGGGTATGTCTTATGCTGATAGCAAAGGCTTAGTAGTGGTGGACTCCCTAAAACTTGGTGATTTAGTTTATCGAAATGTCCCATTTTTTGTTGTCGATATGAGAACTGACAATCCGTTAGCTAACAAAAAGTTGGAGGAGCTTGGATACGAATGCGTTATAGGCAACCAGGCAATGATGCCATTAGGTGAGATTTGTTTCGATTTTGACAGAATGCAGCTTGTAATCCCTGCCTCGTACACACCAAGACCTGCATATGCTCCCAATTTCTATCGTTCACCTCAGCACCTTCTCCACTTGTCATTAACAGATGGTCGTTCAGGGAAAAAGATTGATGCAATAGTTGACACTGGCGCATCGGGAACCATCCTGACAAATCGCTATTATAAAAAGAACGAAAACTGTTTTACTGGTAGAACGGCAACTGATTCATTGCGCACGGCAGGTATCGGTGGTGTCAATGTCGTAAAAACGATACCTGTGTCATGGACATTTACCCTTGCTGGCGAACAATATACCGAGACAAACATTCCAGTAGTAACATCTTCAGAACAGAATGAGGAATATGATTGCAGAATCGGTTTACCAACGTTAATGGCGCACAGGAAATTTATTATCAACTTCAAGAATATGTGGATGAGATTTGAGGATTAGTAGAAATATTAAACACAACCAGTAACCACCCAAACGGTCATTAGGCCATTCAATGTAATATTTTACAACTGCTTGCAGTCTTTTGCTTGTTATAAGGCGTCTTTTGCTTGGTTTTAATTCGCAATAGCTCGCTATTACTCATTAAAAACCAAACAAAATCCACTCTTCTAAAAATCAAAATCCAAGCAAGCCCTAACGACCGATTTGGGTTAAAAGCCAAACAAAATCCACTCTCCTAAAAGGACAAAATCCAAGCAAACCCTAATGACCGATATGGGATTATCCCCAACCTCTGAATCCACATTAGTGGAAATTAACACTTATTGCTTTCGATTTATTGTTTTTCTTTTGCTCGTTTCATTATTTTTCTTTTACTTTGCAGTAAATTGAATACTAACTAATAACATTTGATTATGAACACAAACGAAGCACCTAATCTATGTGGTTTGAAGAGAGAGGATTTTCAAACCACAGTAAACGGAAAGAAAACTGATTTATATATTCTCAAGAACAAGAATGGCAATGAGGTGGCGCTGACAAACTATGGCGGTGCGCTGGTAGCCATAATGGTTCCTGACAAAGACGGCAACTATGCCAACGTCATTCAAGGACACGACAACATACAGGACGTGATAAACAGTCCGGAGCCATATCTCTCCACACTCATCGGCCGCTACGGAAACCGTATCTGCAAAGGACGTTTCCAACTCGGTGGAAAGGTATACCAGTTGCCTATCAACGACGGTGAGAACTCGCTTCACGGCGGTAACGAGGGATTCAACAAGAAGGTGTGGGACGCTCTGAGGATGAACGACGAGACGGTGGTTCTCAACTACGTGTCGAGCTACGGTGAAGAGGGATTCTCCGGTGAGGTGAAAGTTACCGTTACATACACCTTCAACGATGACAACGAACTGATCATCGACTATATGGCAACGACAAACAAGAAGACCGTAATCTGTCTGACAAACCACGGATTCTTCAGTCTTGCTGGAATAGCCAACCCAACTCCGGACGTATACAACGTGGAATGCGAAATCAACGCCGACTTCTATCTGCCAATCGATGGCAACAGCATCCCTACTGGCGAGATACGCTTCGTGGAGGGCACACCGTTCGACTTCCGCACACCGAAAGCCATCGGCGAGCGCATCGACTCCGACAACGAGCAGTTGCGCAACGGCAGCGGATACGACCACAACTACGTGCTGAACAAGAAGGAAGAGGGCGAACTGAGCTTCGCAGCCCGACTGACGGAGCCAAAGAGCGGCAGAACAATGGAGATGTATACCACAGAGCCGGGAATGCAACTCTATACCGGCAACTTCGAGACCGGCATCAGCGGACAGCATGGCGCTACGTTCCCACGCCGCAGTGCGGTATGCCTGGAAGCACAACACTTCCCAGATTCGCCAAACCGTCCTTACTTCCCGTCTGTAGTGCTACGTCCGGGAGAGCAGTACAAGCAGACCACAATATACAAATTCGGAGTAAAGAAATGACAATCTGCTCACATACAGGCTTATCAACAAGCATTAAATGACAATCAGCAGACAAATAGACTAACTAATAAATATTATCACAAACTCAAAATCATTTAACCTATGGAGATAGATTATGTAAGAAGTCGTTTTGTAAAGCATTTCGACGGACAGACAGGAAACGTTTATGCATCACCAGGAAGAATAAACCTCATCGGTGAACATACCGACTATAACGGAGGCTTCGTCTTTCCGGGAGCAATAGACAAAGGAATAATGTGTGAAATACGTCCCAACGGCACCAACAAGGTGATGGCTTATTCCATCGACCTGAAAGACCGTGTGGAATTTGACATAGACGATGAAAAAGGTCCTAAAGCAAGCTGGGCACGCTATCTGTATGGCATCGTTCAGGAGATGAAGAAACGCGGAGTTGACGTGAAAGGCTTCAACACCGCATTCGCAGGCGATGTGCCTCTCGGAGCCGGTCTGTCATCATCGGCAGCCCTCGAGAGCTGCTATGCCTACGCCCTCAACGACCTGTTCGGCGAGAACAAGGTGTCTAAATGGGATATGGTGCTGGCAGGACAGGCAACGGAACACAACTACTGTGGAGTGAACTGTGGCATCATGGACCAGTTTGCGAGCGTATTCGGCATGGAGGGCAAACTGATGCGCCTCGACTGCCGCAGCCGCGAGTTCGAATATTTCCCATTCGACCCGAAGGGATACAGACTGGTGCTCGTTGACTCCGTGGTGAAGCATGAACTGGCATCATCGGCATACAACGACCGCCGCAAGAGCTGCGAGAACGTGGTTGCCGCTTTGCAGAAGAAATATCCTGAGAAGACTATCGAAACCCTGCGCGACGCCGACTGGGACATGCTCAACGCCGTAAAGGATGAGGTTAGCGAGGAGGACATGAAGCGCGCCACATTCGTATTGGGAGAGAAAGACCGTGTGCTGGCAGTATGCGACGCACTCAACGCCGGCGACTACGAGACCGTGGGCAAGAAAATGTATGAAACCCACCACGGACTGAGCAAGGAATACGAAGTGTCTTGCGAAGAACTCGACTATCTCAACGACATCGCTCGTGAAGATGGCGTTACCGGTTCGAGAATCATGGGCGGAGGCTTCGGCGGATGCACCATCAACCTCGTGAAGGAGGACCTCTACGACCACTTCATCGCTGACGTGAAGAAGAAATATGCAGAACGCTACGGCAAGGAACCGAAGATATACGATGTGGTGATCAAAGACGGTTCGAGAAAAATCTGCTAAAGCAAAAAGAAAGAAACCAAACATAGCACAACCGAGCGGAAAGTCATTTCATTGTGGCTTTCCGCTTTTTCGTTAATATACCCCTGTAATTGTACACTTAAGATAACAAAACACCCTCTTAAACATGAAGAAAAGACAAAAAGGTGTAGAAACAACACCTACACGGACAAAAAAGTCATAATCTTTTATTGCCGATTCGAAAAAATAATAGTAATTTAGCCACGAATTAAATAATTCATTGAATCTTTACGTTCCGAAAATCTATTTAGCATACATATATGAAAGGTATAAAATCTATCATTCTTGGAGCAGGAATGGCTATCGCGACGATGCTTTCATGCTCAACAGGCGGCAACACACAGCTCACTGAGTCTGGCCTCAACCCTGCCGCATTCGACACAACCATCAACAACAAGCCCGTCAAACTTTTCACGCTCAAGAACAAGAGTGGGATGGAAGTATGCATCACAAACTTTGGAGGCAGAGTGGTATCGCTCACCGTTCCCGACAAGGACGGCAAGCCGACTGACGTGGTGCTCGGCTACGACAACATCAGGCAGTATGCCGACTCGGTGAACAGTCCGAGCGACTACGGATCTACCGTGGGCAGATATGCCAACAGAATAGACAAGGGCCATCTTCACGTGAACGGCAAGGACTACCAGCTGCCGCAGAACAACTTCGGCCATTGCCTGCATGGCGGTCCGTCGGGATGGATGTATCAGGTGTATGATGCAGAACAGCCCAACGACACTACTCTCGTCATGAGACTCATGTCGCCGGACGGCGACAACAACTTCCCGGGAACAGTGAAGACCACTGCAACATACAAGGTGCTCAGCAACAATACTCTCGACATCACTTTCGAGGCAACGACAGACAAGGAGACGGTGGTAAACATGACCAATCACAGCTACTTCAACCTCAACGGCGACCCGTCGAAAGAGGGAACAAACATGGTGCTGTATGTCAATGCCGACAATTTCACCCCTGCCGACGACACATACATGACAACGGGCGAGATAAAGCCTGTGGAGGGCACACCGATGGACTTCCGCAAGCCTCATGCCATCAGCGAGACAATCAACGACACAACATATCAGCAGATAAAGAACGCCACTGGCTACGACCATAACTGGTGTCTGAACACATACAAGAACGGAAAGGGCGACGACACCAAGGTATGCGCCTCGCTCTATTCGCCGGTCACAGGCATCCTGCTCGAGATGTTCACCAACGAACCGGGAGTACAGGTATATACCGGCAACTTCCAGGGCACTGGCATTGCCTGCAAGCACGGAGTGAAATACCCCAAGCATGTGTCTGTATGCCTGGAGAGTCAGAAATACCCAGACTCACCGAACAAGAAAGACTGGCCTTCGCCATATCTGAAACCGGGCGAGAGGTATTACAGCCATGTGGCTTACCGCTTCGGAATAAAGAAATAAATGGGGATTGAGAGAATCTGCCACTGACCAAAGACGGCAAACTCTTTTGGAACTGCAGCATCAAGCGTTCCAATAGCCGTTTGGAGGTTAAGACCTAAGCGGAGTGATATCCGCAACAACAATTAACAAAAAAAACAAAACTACTAACTAAATAAATAAACTAATATGGAATTATATGACTGGCTGGTAATTGGGCTGTTTTGCCTGGCCTTAATAGGAATCGTGGTATGGGTCGTAAGCAAGAAGAACAACGACTCTGCAGATTATTTTCTCGGCGGACGCGACGCAACTTGGATTGCCATCGGAGCGTCGATCTTTGCGTCGAACATCGGTTCGGAGCACCTCATAGGTCTCGCCGGTGCTGGAGCATCGTCTGGTATGGCGATGGCACACTGGGAGATACAGGGATGGATGATACTTATTCTGGGATGGGTGTTCGTGCCATTCTATACCCGTTCTATGGTTTACACCATGCCTGAATTCCTGGAGAGACGATACAACAAGGAGAGTCGTACGATATTGTCGGTGATTTCGCTCATCAGCTACGTGCTCACCAAGGTTGCCGTGACGGTATATGCCGGTGGTCTCGTGTTCCAGCAGGTGTTCGGCATCAAGGAACTGTGGGGCATCGACTTCTTCTGGATCGCTGCTATCGGACTGGTGCTTATCACTGCTCTCTATACCATTTTCGGCGGTATGAAGAGCGTGCTCTATACTTCGGTGTTGCAGACTCCTATCCTTCTGCTCGGTTCCATCATCATCCTCGTGCTCGGACTGAAGGCCGTGGGCGGCTGGGACCAGGTGATGCAGATCTGTTCTGCTGAGCCTGTAAACGAATATGGCGACAAGATGACCGACCTGATGCGCGACCTGCGCGATCCGCAATATCCTTGGCTCGGAGCCCTTGTGGGCAGTGCCGTAATCGGTTTCTGGTATTGGTGTACCGACCAGTTCATAGTGCAGCGTGTGCTGTCGGGAAAGAATGAGAAGGAGGCCCGCCGCGGTACTATCTTCGGTGCATACCTGAAGTTGCTCCCTGTGTTCATCTTCCTCATCCCTGGAATGATTGCCTACGCACTGAACGCGAAGAGCGGTGGCGCATTCCTCCCCGTTGATGCCAACGGCGTGGCTATAAGCGATGCCGCCTTCCCTACCCTCGTGGCGAAACTGCTGCCGGCAGGATTCAAGGGACTCGTGGTTTGCGGTATTCTCGCAGCATTGATGAGTTCGCTGGCTTCGCTGTTCAACTCTTCGGCAATGCTCTTCACCATCGACTTCTACAAGCGTCTCCGTCCGCAGACATCAGAGAAATCTCTCGTACGCATCGGACAGATCGCCACTGTGGTAATCGTGATTCTCGGTATCCTGTGGATTCCTATCATGAGAAGTGTGGGCAACGTGTTGTACAATTACCTTCAGGACGTGCAGAGCGTTCTCGCTCCTGGCATCGCAGCGGCATTCCTTCTTGGAATATGCTGGAAGCGTGCCACAGCCAAAGGCGGTATGTGGGGACTCCTGGCTGGCATCATAATCGGTCTGACAAGACTCGGCGCAAAGGTATACTACAGTAATGTAACTGATGCGTCAGACAACTGGTTCAAGACCGTGTTCTTCGATTTCAACTGGCTGTACTTCTGCGGTGTGATGCTCATCGTGTGCTGTCTGGTTGTAGTGGTAGTGAGCCTCATGACTCCTGCGCCTACTGAAGACAAGATACGCGGACTGGTGTTCGGCACTTCCACACCTGAGCAGAGGGCTGCCACAAGGGCAAGCTGGACGAAGTGGGATGTGATCCACAGTGTTATAATCCTTGCCATCACAGTGGCATTCTACATCTACTTCTGGTAAAAAAGACGCCCCTGACAATGACACACGAAATAAAGAATAACTATAAAGACCTAAATAATAATACCTTATGACTGACTTTTATAAAGAACACTCCAAGGTGTATGTGTCGGTAGACTGCATAATCTTCGGATTTGAAGCAAACAAGTTGAAACTGCTCATCGGAAACAGGAGAATGGATCCGGGCCGCGGCGAATGGTCGCTCTACGGTGGATTCGTGAAGGAGAACGAGAGTCTCGACGATGCTGCCAACCGCACGCTGAGAGATCTCACCGGTCTCGACAACCTGTATATGAAACAGGTGGGTGCCTTCGGTGCCGTAAACCGTGACCCGGGCGAAAGGGTCATCTCCGTGGCATACTGTGCACTCATCAATGTGAAAGACTACGACAACGAGCTACGCGAGAAGCACCAGCTGAAGTGGATCGATGTGGAGAAGATGCCAAGACTCTATTCCGACCACAACGAAATGGTGAGAAAAGCCATCAACCTGCTCCGCCGCCGCATTTCCACAGAGCCTCTGAGCTTCAATCTGCTCCCAGAACTCTTCACGCTGACGCAGCTGCAACACGTATATGAGGCTATCCTCGGCGAGGAAATCGACAAGCGCAACTTCAGAAAGAAGATCAAGACAATCGACTTCATCGAGAAGACTGACAAGATCGACAAGATAACGTCGAAACGCGGTGCGGCATTGTATTGCTTCAACAAAGAGGCGTATGACGACGATCCTTATTTCAAACTCTAATGACAACAACATGGCCGGTCTTGAAAGTCTGGAGGCTTAAGGACTGAATCCGGACCCAAGGACCGGCCATCAAACACATATCAAGATATTATGTTAGAAGAACTGAAAGAAAAAGTATTCCGTGCCAACCTCGACCTCGTGAAACACAATCTCGTGATTTTCACCTGGGGCAACGTCTCTGGCATCGACCGCGAGAAAGGTCTCGTGGTAATCAAGCCTTCGGGCGTGTCATACGACAACATGAAGGCGTCTGACATGGTGGTGGTTGACCTGAACACGGGCAAAGCGGTGGAAGGCGATCTTAATCCGTCTTCTGACACTCCTACACACCTCGTGCTCTATCGTGCCTTTCCCGAAATCGGAGGTATCGTGCACACCCACTCCACTTATGCCACGGCATGGGCACAGGCAGGAAAGGACATTCCGAACATCGGAACGACACACGCCGACTATTTCCACGACTGCATACCATGCACCGGGGACATGACGGCAGACCAGATGGCTGAATACGAGAAAGAAACGGGAGTGGTTATAGTGAACCGTTTCAAAGACATCAACTACGTACATACGCCGGGCGTGCTGGTGAAAAACCACGGTCCGTTCTCATGGGGAAAGGATGCTGACGAGGCTGTATACAACTCCGTAGTGATGGAACAGGTGGCAAAGATGGCTTTCGTGGCATTCAGCGTGAACCCTGAGACCACTATGAACCCTCTGTTGATAGAGAAACATTTCAACCGCAAACACGGTCCGAACGCTTATTACGGACAAAAGAAAAAATAATCCGGAAGGATCAGAATTACAACCAGTCATTATGAATGGTCTGATGACCGTCTGGAGATAATAACATAACTAAAGAAGAAACAACTACGAAACAATGATCAAGGCATTTGAGAATTTGGAACTCTGGTGGATTACTGGAGCACAGCTCCTCTACGGAGGCGAGACAGTAAAGATTGTTGACGGTCACTCACAGGAGATGGTCGACGGATTGAACAAGTCGGGTATCATCCCGATAAAGGTGGTTTATAAAGGAACAGCAAACTCTGACAAGGAAGTGGCATCTATTATGATGGCTGCCAACAACGAGGAGAAATGTGTGGGCGTGATAACATGGATGCACACCTTCTCGCCAGCCAAGATGTGGATACACGGACTGCAGATGCTGCACAAACCTCTGCTCCACCTGCACACACAATACAACCAGGAGATTCCTTGGGACACGATGGACATGGACTTCATGAACCTGAACCAGAGCGCCCACGGCGACCGCGAGTTCGGACATATATGCTCACGTCTGCGCAAACCACGCAAAGTGGTTGTGGGATACTGGAAGGAGAAGAAGACACAGGAACACATCGCCGTATGGGCTCGTGTCGCCGCCGCCGTTGCCGACGCCAAAGACATGCTTATCATTCGTTTCGGAGACCAGATGAACAATGTTGCCGTGACCGACGGCGACAAGGTCAGCGCTGAGCAGGTTCTCGGTTACCACGTGGACTACTGCTGCGTGTCTGAGCTGATGGAATACTGGAAGCAGGTTGCCCCTGCCGATGTCGACGCATTAGTGGAGGAATACCACAAGTTATACAAAATCGTGCCTTGCGAGGCGGGCGAGGAAATCGGAAAGAAGAAGATATGGAATGCCGCACGCGCAGAGCTTGCCATCCGTGCCTGTCTCAAGGCGAAGGGTGCAAAGGGATTCACAACAAACTTCGATGACCTCGGTTCATGGGGCGACCCTGATGCCGACGACTTCGTAGGATTCGACCAGATTCCGGGCCTCGCATCACAGCGACTCATGGCTGAGGGATATGGCTTCGGCGCCGAAGGCGACTGGAAGTCGGCTGCCCTCTACCGCACTCTCTGGTATATGACTCAGGGTATGCCTACGGGATGCTCGTTCCTCGAAGACTACACACTGAACTTCGATGGAGAGAACTCTTCACTGCTCCAGAGCCACATGCTCGAGGTTTGTCCTCTCATCGCTGTCGACGACGAGCCAGTACGCCTTGAGGTACACCACCTCGGCATCGGCATACGCAAACAGCAGACGGCCCGCCTCGTGTTCAACTCAAAGGTTGGCGACGGCGTTACGGCAACGGTAGTCGACATGGGCAACCGCTTCAGACTCATCGTCAACGATGTACACTGCATCAAACCGAAACCACTGCCTAAGCTCCCTGTTGCCAACGCCCTGTGGATTCCGCAGCCTAATTTCGAGATCGGTGCCGGTTCGTGGATTCTCGCCGGCGGCACTCACCACAGCTGCTTCTCCTACGACATCACACCGGAGTATTGGGAGGACTATGCTGAGATGCTCGACATCGAATATCTGCATATCAACAAGGACTCCACATTCGAAAGCGTAAAGAGAGACCTCCGCATCAACGAAGTGTATTATATGCTGAACAAGGCATTGAGATAATAAATCTGATTATGAATGTAGGACAGCTCGAAACATGTAGAGTTGTCCTACAATCATAATCCCCAATCGGTCATTGGGCCGTTTAATGTAATATTTTACAACTGCTTGCAGTATTTTGCTTGTTATAAGGTGTCTTTTGCTTGTTTTTAATTCGCAATAGCTCGCTATTACTCATTAAAAGCCAAACAAAATCCCCTCTTCTAAAAACTCAAAATCCAAGCAAGCCCTAATGACCGATTGGGGATAATTGGTCCATACTATTACAGCAGACAAGAACATTAACACTGATATATATAATAAGGTAATGACAAACAATCCTAAAGCTACAATACAAGAAGGCAAGGCTATTCTCGGTATCGAATTCGGTTCCACAAGAATCAAGGCAGTGCTCATCGACGAGAACAACATCCCGATAGCCCAAGGCTCTCACGAATGGGAGAACCAGCTTATCGACGGACTGTGGACTTACAGCATCGAGGCTATATGGAACGGTGTGCAGAACTGCTACGCTGACCTTCGTGCCAACGTGATATCCAAATACGACGTTGAGATAGAACAGTTGGCTGCCATCGGCGTTAGCGCCATGATGCACGGATACATGGCATTCAACGAGAAGCAGGAGATACTTGCCCCTTTCCGCACATGGAGAAACACCAACACAGCGGAAGCTGCCGCCAAGCTCTCTGAACTGTTCCACTTCAACATCCCTCTGCGATGGAGCATCTCCCACCTCTATCAGGCAATACTCAACAAAGAGGACCATGTGAACGACATCAACTTCCTCACCACCCTTGCCGGATATATCCACTGGCAGATAACGGGCAAGAGAGTGCTCGGAGTGGGCGACGCATCCGGCATGCTGCCTATCGACTCCAAGACCAAGAACTACGACGCTGAGATGATACGCAAGTTTGATGAACTCGTGTCACCTTACGGCTTCGACTGGAAGATAACCGACATCTTGCCTCAGGTGCTCTCAGCCGGAGAGGATGCCGGCACTCTTACTGCCGAAGGTGCCAAACGACTCGACATCTCCGGTCATCTGAAGCCCGGCACACCGGTGTGTCCACCAGAGGGCGACGCCGGAACAGGAATGGTGGCCACCAATGCCGTGAGGAAACGCACGGGCAACGTGTCGGCTGGCACATCATCGTTCTCAATGATTGTATTGGAGAAGGCCCTGTCGCGTCCTTACGAGATGATCGACATGGTGACGACGCCTGACGGCAGTCCGGTGGCAATGGTACACTGCAACAACTGTACTTCTGACCTCAACGCATGGGTGAACCTCTTCAAGGAATATCAGGAACTGCTGGGAATACCTGTGGACATGAACGAGGTGTTCGGCAAACTCTACAACCATGCCCTCAAGGGCGACGCCGACTGCGGCGGACTGATGGCATACAACTATATCTCGGGAGAACCCGTTACAGGACTGGCTGACGGAAGGCCTCTCTTCATGCGCTCGGCAAAGAGCAAGTTCAACCTTGCCAACTTCATGCGTGCCAACCTGTACGCTTCAGTGGGAGTGTTGAAGATAGGCAACGACATCCTTTTCAACGACGAGAAGGTGAAAGTGGACCGTATCACTGGCCACGGCGGACTCTTCAAGACCCCAGGCGTGGGACAGCGTATACTGGCTGCCGCCATCAACTCTCCGATTTCTGTAATGGAAACGGCTGGCGAAGGCGGAGCATGGGGCATCGCGCTGCTGGCCGGCTATCTGGTGAACAACAAGAGCAAAATGAACCTCGCCGACTATCTCGACAAGAAGGTGTTTGCCGGTAACACCGGAGTGGAAATCGCTCCTACGAAAGAAGATGTTGAAGGCTTCAACGAGTACATAAAAGAATACCAGAACTGCCTGCCAGTGGAGCAAGAAGCAGTGAAATTAAAAAAATAATAAAGTATTCGCCTTAGTCTTCGCCAAAAACAAAATATTTATATATCTTTGCAACAAAAGAAAAACTTTGTTTAACTAAAGGCGATTAAGGATAAAAAACATATTGTCTTTTAGAATACTACAAAACATAAATCGATATGAACGACAAGAAGATTATGAACAGAGCAGCCGACAACATCCGCATCCTGGCTGCGTCTATGGTAGAAAAAGCTAAATCGGGACATCCGGGAGGAGCCATGGGTGGAGCGGATTTCATCAATGTGCTGTTCTCTGAATTCATGGTATGGGATCCGGACAATCTCACATGGGAAGGTCGCGACCGCTTCTTCCTCGACCCAGGACACATGTCACCGATGCTCTACAGCGCTCTCGCATTGCAGGGAAAATTCACCATCGACGAACTGAAGCAGTTCCGCCAGTGGGAATCTCCTACTCCAGGACACCCTGAGCGCGACGTGAAGCGTGGTGTGGAGAACACATCCGGTCCGCTCGGACAGGGCCACACCTTTGCAGCCGGTGCTGCTGTGGCTGAGAAGTTTCTCCAGGCAAAACTCGGTTCAGAAGTCATCAAGCACAAGATTTATGCATACATCTCTGACGGTGGTGTGCAGGAGGAGATATCACAGGGTGTCGGACGCATCGCCGGCAACCTTGGACTCAACAACCTCATCATGTTCTACGACTCCAACGACATCCAGCTCTCTACTGAGTGCAACGTGGTGATGAACGAGGATACCGCTGCCAAATACAAGGCTTGGGGATGGAACGTGGTGACAATCGACGGCAACGACCCAGACGCTATACGCCAGGCTCTCACCGACGCACAGAAAGAGGAGGAGCGTCCTACTCTTATCATCGGCAAGACTATCATGGGTAAGGGCGCACTCAAGGAGGATGGCTCAAGCTATGAGCACAGCATCAAGACTCACGGTGCTCCTCTCGGCGGCGAGGCTTACGTAAACACCATCAAGAATCTCGGCGGCGACCCTGAGAACCCATTCGTTATATTCCCTGAGGTGGAGAAGCTCTATGCTGACCGCGCTGAGGAGCTTCGCAAGATCGTTGCCGAGCGTCACGCCGAGGAAGAGGCTTGGGCTAAGGCTAATCCTGAAAAGGCTGAATTGATGAAGGAATGGTTCAGCGGCAACGCTCCTAAGGTGGACTGGTCTGTAGTGTCACAGAAGGAGGGTTCTGCCACTCGTGCCGCTTCTGCAGCATGTCTCGGTGCTCTCGCTGAGCAGGTTCCTAACATGGTTTGCTCTTCAGCAGACCTGTCTAACAGCGACAAGACCGACGGTTTCCTGAAGAAGACCCACTCTATCGTTCGCGGCGACTTCAGCGGCGCATTCTTCCAGGCTGGTGTTAGCGAGCTGACAATGGCGTGCATGTGTATCGGTATGTATCTGCACGGTGGAGTGATACCGGCTTGCGGCACATTCTTCGTATTCTCTGACTATATGAAGCCTGCCGTACGTATGGCTGCGCTGATGGAGGTGCCTATCAAGTTCATCTGGACCCACGACGCATTCCGCGTCGGTGAGGACGGACCAACTCATGAGCCTGTTGAACAGGAGGCACAGATCCGCCTGATGGAGAAGCTGAAGAACCACCACGGCAAGGACAGCGTTCGCGTGTTCCGTCCTGCTGATGCCGACGAGACTACCGTTTGTTGGGCTATGGCAATGGAGAACATGGAAACTCCTACTGCTCTCATCTTCTCTCGCCAGAATGTTGCCAAACTGCCTGCCGGCAACGACTACGAGCAGGCTCGCAAGGGTGCATACATAGTGGCTGGATCTGATGAGGACTTCGACGTTATCCTGCTTGCTGACGGTTCTGAGGTGTCTACATTGGTGGCAGGTGCTGAACTTCTGCGCAAGGACGGTGTGAAGATCCGTATTGTCAGCGTACCGAGCGAGGGTCTGTTCCGCACTCAGTCTAAGGAGTATCAGGAGAGCATCCTGCCTGCAGGAAGCAAGATTTTCGGTATGACTGCCGGTCTGCCTGTAACTCTTGAGGGCCTTGTAGGTGCCAACGGCAAGGTATTCGGTATGCCAAGCTTCGGTTTCTCAGCTCCTTACAAGGTGCTCGACGAGAAACTCGGCTACACTGCTGAGAATGTATACAAGCAGGTGAAGGAACTCTTGAAGTAAGAAAAAAAAAACGACGGTCTTGTAAGTCTCTCTCCTACCAATCCCGCCGATGGCGGCGACAGAGAACAGAGGATGACAGACTGACCGACTATAAAGGATTGAAGAAAAACAAATAGGAGTCGCGGGAGGACTTCTCTAAAAAAGGAGTCCTCCGCATCTCTAACCCTAAGCCAAGAACATTGAGCTTATAAACGCAAATAATAACCCTTAAAAAACTTACGACTATGGAAGTAAAGACAGTTGGAGTGGCATGTGACCACGCAGGTTTCCCTTTGAAGCAGTTTGTAATCCAGTATCTGGAATCTAAAGGTTATCAGTATAAGGACTTCGGTACATACAGCGACACAAGTTGTGACTATCCTGATTTCGCTCATCCTCTGGCAGAGGCAGTAGAGAGCGGCGAGTGCTATCCTGGCATCGCTATCTGCGGCAGCGGCGAGGGAATGGTGATGACACTGAACAAACATCAGGGCATCCGCGCTGGTCTTGCATGGGACAAGGAAGTGGCTGGTTTGATCCGTCAGCACAACAATGCTAACGTTCTCGTTATGCCAGGTCGCTTCATCGCCAACAAATTGGCTGAGACAATAATGGACGAATTCTTCAAGACTCCTTTTGAGGGCGGACGCCACGAAAGAAGAGTAGAGAAGATTCCAGTAAAATAAACAGTGGTTCGCAATCTGCGAACAAGCTGAAGAAAAAAGACAAAGTTGTGGGTTTACCTTCATGGCAGACTCACAACTTTTTTATTTCAATAACTACTGTAAAACCGAAACGACAATTATCACTATCGTAATACGGAAATTGTATTTGCGGTCTACAAGATTAACGGCAAAAATTGGGCACGGTGCTTGCCCATCATGGGCACGCTGCTTTCTCATCATGGGCACGCTGCTTGCCCCACATGGGCAGAATTGGCACCCGATTTATAACCCAAATCGGTCCGTTAGGGCTTGCCTGGATTTTGCATTTTAGAAGAGTGGATTTTGTTTGGGTTTACATACTTCTAACGGCATAATGACCGATGGATCATTTCAGCGGCTCCACATGGATATTGATATGCGTGCGCTTGCCGAAGCGGCGACGTAACTCATGTTCTATGTTCGTAGCATGCTCATGCGAAGTCGTCAGACTGATGTCGCCCGGCATTCTGAGGTGCATCTCTATGGCAATGTCGTTGCCTATATGACGGGTGCAGAGATTGTGGATGTCGCTGACACACGGTTCTCTATTGGCAATGGCAACAATCTCGTCTTCCATTTCCTTCGGCAGGCTCTTCTCGAGCAGTTCTCCAAACGAGCTGCCGATTAGTCCGAGGGCTGTCTTCACAATGAAAAGGCTCACCACAACGGCAGCTATAGGGTCGAGCACCGCCCAACTCTTTCCCAACAATATCGCTCCACCGATTCCCACAGCTGTACCTATCGATGAGAGGGCGTCGCTGCGATGGTGCCAGGCATTTGCAACAACTGCCTGCGACCCAACTTGTTTTCCCACACGTGCCGTAAAGCGGAAGGTCCATTCTTTCAGGCCGATGCCCAGGAGAGCTGCCAAAAGGGCTATCATTCCCGGCTGATGGATTTCCTCGCCACGCATCACATCCCATATCTGAAGGCATCCGTTATAGAATATGTATAGTCCCACAGCGAGCAGGGCGAGACCGATTATCGATGTGGCGAGTGTCTCATATTTGCCGTGGCCATAGTCGTGGTCTTCATCAACGGGTTTTGAACTGATGCGCACGAAGGCTATCACCACAATGTCTGTGAGGAAATCTGACAATGAATGCACGGCATCAGCAATCATGGCTGCCGAACCGCCGAGGATACCGGCAATGAACTTGAACACGAGAAGCACCACATTGACGACACTTCCCATCAGCGTGACACGATAAATCTTTTTTTCTCTTTCTTCTATTTCCATGACATACTTAATTCTTGTTATATACAAATGCAAAGGTATAAACAATTACCTATTATTAGGTATGGTTCAAAGAAAAGTATGATTAAAAAAGATAAAAAACACGTATCAAAATCCACTCTTCTAAAAGCAAAATCCAAGCAAGCGCTAATGCCCGATTTGGGTTAAACAAAAAAAATCTCCAATTCCTCAACTCTTGACCATTACAACCGTCAATCCGGTTCGTCTCGTCAAGAATTCAAGAATCAGAGAATTCAGAATATCTTTTTTCCTCCTCAACCTGGCATCACCACCCTGCAAGAAATAAAGCCTACAGGCTAATACAGCTAAGGGAGGGAATATCAATCATCAGTCTTCGTATCCGTTAGGATTGTTCTTCTGCCAATTCCAACTGTCGCGACACATTTCCTCGATGCCATAGTGTGCCTCCCAGCCCAGCTCTGCCTTTGCCTTTGCAGGATTGCAGTAGCAGGTGGCTATGTCACCGGCACGGCGTGGCTTGATAGAATACTTTATCTTGATGCCGTTGGCCTTCTCGAAGGCTTTCACCACGTCGAGCACCGAATATCCGTGACCTGTTCCGAGGTTATATACGGCAAGTCCGCAGTTGCGCTCGATAGCCTTCAGCGCACACACATGACCGGCAGCCAGGTCGCACACATGGATATAGTCGCGCACTCCCGTTCCGTCGGGTGTGTCGTAGTCGTTGCCAAACACGCCGAGCTCTTCTCTCTTGCCCACTGCCACTTGTGTGATGTAAGGCATAAGGTTGTTTGGAATACCGTTAGGGTCTTCGCCGATTTTGCCGCTCGGATGTGCACCGATAGGATTGAAATATCTCAGCAATACCACGTTCCATTCAGGATCGGCATGGTGTACGTCTTTAAGCACTTCCTCAAGCATCCACTTTGTCTGGCCGTAAGGATTGGTGCAGTAGCCCTTCGGACACTCCTCTGTGATAGGAATCATCGCCGGGTCGCCATACACAGTGGCTGAACTTGAGAAGATGATGTTCTTGCAGCCGTGCTTGCGCATCACGTCAACGAGGACAAACGTTGCCACCATATTGTTCTCATAATACTCCAATGGCTTTGCCACCGACTCTCCGACGGATTTCAGTCCGGCATAGTGGATAACGGCGTCGAACTGGTTCTCGCCGAAGATCTTCTCCATCGCATCTCTGTCTCTCACATCGGCGTTATAGCATTTCACCTCCTTGCCGATAAGCTCTGATACTCTCTTGAGCGCCTCCGGCTTGGAGTTGAAGAAATTGTCCACCACTACTACGCTGTGACCAGCCTTGTCAAGTTCAATGATTGTGTGGGTGCCGATGAATCCGGCACCACCGCATAAAAGAATGTTCATAACTCTTTACCTATTAAAATCTTTCGAGTCAATATCTATAATATCCATCTGCAAAAGTAACGAATTTATGGCAATTACCGCCACTTGCTCCCCTATTTCTGCTCATACATTGTTGATTTTAACATAATCCAAACATTCATTGCAACGTGGGATTCACATTATGCGTAAGAAATGTTTGCCGTTACAAAGAAAATAAGTAATTTTGCACGCATATCCATTTTTATAATTATAAAAAAGACATGATGCAGGCTATGATATTCGCCGCCGGACTCGGCACCCGACTCAAGCCGCTCACCGACCACATGCCAAAGGCTATGGTGAGCGTGGGAGGAGAACCGCTCATCAGGCACGTCATAGAGAAGCTGAAGGCAAGCGATGCGGAGCGCATCGTAGTGAACGTACACCACTTTGCCGAACAGATAACAGACTACCTAAAAGACAACAACAACTTCGGTGTTGACATCCGCATATCCGACGAATCGCAGAAGCTGCTCGACACGGGAGGCGGAATAAAGAAGGCTGCGCCACTCTTCCTCGGCGACAGGCCGATACTGATACACAATGTGGATATACTGAGCAACGTAGACCTGCAACGGTTTTATGCCGAAGCTGACCATGAGAGCGGTGTCGACGCACTGCTGCTCGTGAGTGAGAGAAAGACGAAACGCTATCTGCTCTTCAACGACGACATGAGGCTCGTGGGATGGACCAACATTGAGACGGGAGAGGTGAAATCCCCTCATGAAGGTCTTGATCCGGACAAATGCCACAAATACGCCTTCGCCGGCATACATGCATTTTCACCAAGGCTGTTCCCGCTGTTCAACGGGTTCGGCGACAAATTCGGCATCATTGACTTCTATCTCAAAGCATGTGCCGACCACAATATCCGGGGATATCTGAAAAAGGACCTCCGCCTGCTCGATGTAGGGAAGCTCGACACGCTGAAGGAGGCTGAGGATTTCATCTCCGGGTTATAAAGGGATTTTAATGGATATAAAGTGACTCAGATACAAGAAACAATATCATCTAAACAATATAAGTAAATGCAACAGAAGATCATTATTTTAGACTTCGGCTCACAGACCACGCAGCTCATCGGACGCCGCGTGCGCGAGCTCGACACCTTCTGCGAGATTATGCCTTACAACAAGTTTCCGAAAGACGACGAGAGCGTCATTGGAGTGATACTCAGCGGAAGCCCCTACTCTGTTCACGACAAGGAGGCGTTTAAGGTTGACCTCAGCCAGTTCATCGGCAGAATCCCTGTTCTGGGCATCTGCTATGGAGCGCAATACATCTCCTATTCCAACGGTGGAAAGGTGGAGGCTGCCGACTCTCGCGAGTACGGAAGGGCATGTCTGGAGCAGTTCGACAAAGAGGACCCTCTCTTCAAAGGCTTCGTGGACAAATCGCAGGTGTGGATGAGCCACGGCGACACGATAACGGCGATACCGGAGGACTACAAGTGTATCGCGTCGACAGCAAATGTGAAGTTTGCTGCCTACGCTTCTACAAAGCAGCCGGTATGGGCGGTGCAGTTCCATCCAGAGGTGTTCCACTCGCTGCAGGGCACTCAGTTGCTGAAGAACTTCGTGGTTGACATCTGCGGAAGCCGGCAGGACTGGAGCGCAGACTCCTTTGTGGAGACTACGGTGAAGGAACTGAAGGAGCAGCTGGGCGACGACAAGGTGATTCTCGGACTCTCCGGCGGCGTGGACTCAAGCGTTGCCGCTGTATTGCTCAACAAGGCAATAGGCAAGAACCTCACCTGTATCTTCGTAGACCATGGTATGCTGCGCAAGAACGAGTTCCGCGACGTGATGGAGGATTACAAGTGCTTGGGTCTGAACGTTATCGGTGTGGACGCAAGCGAGAAATTCTTCGCCGACCTGGCAGGAGTGACAGATCCTGAAAAGAAGCGCAAGATTATCGGAAGGGACTTCGTAGAGGTGTTCAATGCCGAGGCGAAGAAGCAGACGGGAGCAAAATGGTTGGCTCAGGGCACTATATACCCTGACCGCATCGAGAGTCTCAACATCACGGGCAAGGTGATAAAGAGCCACCACAACGTGGGCGGACTGCCTAAGGAGATGAACCTCCAGCTCTGCGAACCGCTCCAGTGGCTGTTCAAAGACGAGGTGCGTCGCGTGGGCCGTTCTATGGGTATGCCTGAGCATCTCATCACACGCCATCCGTTCCCAGGCCCTGGTCTCGCCGTGCGCATTCTCGGTGACATCACTCCTGAGAAGGTTCGCATCCTACAGGATGCCGACGATATCTATATCCGCGGTCTGCGCGACTACAAGGTGCGTCTCTCCGGAGAGGATGCGCGTCGCGTATTGGCTGCCGGCGTTCCTGCCGACATGCAGAACGGCGAGATTGAGGTGTCTCTCTACGACCAGATATGGCAGGCAGGCACGGTGCTCCTCTCCACAGTACGTTCTGTGGGTGTGATGGGCGACGAGCGCACTTACGAGCATCCTGTTGCTCTGCGTGCCGTGACTTCTACCGATGCCATGACAGCTGACTGGGCTCATTTGCCATACGATTTCATGGCCAAGGTGAGCAACGAGATAATAAACAAGGTACGTGGAGTAAACCGCGTATGCTACGACATCTCCTCAAAGCCACCAGCAACTATCGAGTGGGAGTAAGAAAGAGAGTCTTTTGCACGATGGCCGTCTGTATGATAAGCATCGGTAAGCACAGTGCATAACAGACATATACCCATATAGTTAGACCACCATCCGAATTCCTTTTAAGAGGTGCGGATGGTGATCTTCTCTGTATGTAATAATCTGTGGATTGGAGTGGATTGTCCCCTAAAATCGTCCCCTCTTTTCCCCTCTAAAGTCACGACAAATAGAATCTCTTGTTGACGCAGAAGAACAAAATCGTATAAAACTACAGCAGACTCCAATAGAATTCTTCAAAGAATATGTCGAACGTAAAAGAATTGACACACATACTGGAAGATATATTGGTGAAAGAACCAAGATACATCAGCGAACGGTTATTCATCGTTTGGAATTATTTCTTGTTGATACTCTCCTCCCTAACGATTTCTCAACCTTTACTTCAAAGAAGTTTGATGCTCAATTTACGGAATGGTGTTATTTTTCTTGATGTTATAATAAAAACATAATACCTTTGCATAAAAAATATGATTAGCAATATTTATACAACATTATTAGATTTGATTCGACAAAATAATACAGAATTACTGTCAATCATTCCCTGCAAGCCCAAATCAAGTGATGATGACTTGCAGCTTACAAAATTACTGGAAGTTGAACAAACAAGTGCAGAGGAAGCAATGGGGAAAATCCATAATGTTCTTGATATCATATCAGGCAATGGGGATTTCTTTGGAAAATATATTGCAATAGAAAATATACTTCAACAAGGAGGAGTTGCAAAACTGATGTATCTATTATATAAGAAAGGCAAGGAAAACGATGACGAGTGGATAGTGAACGAATTTCTTTCTCCAATAGAGAAAATCCAATCATTGTTCCGTGGGATGCCCCTATTTAAAGTTGAAGTTGTTGATGCACGACCGAATAAGGAAAAGAAAGTTGGCACTCCGATGAATAATATGGGCAGATATGACGTATTTCTTCAAAATGCATCGACTAACGAGTGCATACTGATTGATTTTCCAACCAAAGAGTCGAAGATAATCTATCTGTGGATGCTTTTGCATACAAGACAAGAACTCAAACGCAGTGAGATAATCAAGAGCATGGAAGAATTATTTCGCATCTGCGAGCTATGCTATTATGGAACTTACTTTGAGTTGAGAGATAAGATAAATGGAAAAGAGATGAAAAATGGCAGGGATGGTTTCGCCCAGTTCTGGCTTCAGCATAAGCCAAAAGCCAATGCTAGTGTTCAGTATGCCCTCGGCAAGCAAGACAATGCGGAATGGTACACTATTGAATATGACAAGAAGAAAGAGGTCAGTTCTCTTAGTTTGCCTGATAATTTTATTTCATTACCAGAAAGTTTAACATTTTAAAATATTGATTATATGTCATTTGTAAAGAAAATAAAAGAGAAAACGCAAGAAGACCTTGTTAAACGTGCAGACGAAGTGTTTGACAATGTGTACCCTACAATGAAATACGAAACAATTTTTAGGGCTAATAACGTTAATGGAAATATTATGAGTAATGTTGAAGTCACAAAAGACGGCCGCCATTATTATCCTAATAATGATTTATGGAACATACTGATGGAAAACGGGTATTGGCCATATTCCTCAAATTTATCTGGCAATATAGATTTTGTCGATGAAGATGTTCAATTATGGATTAACGCATCAAAACATAGAGCACTTGCTTGGATTGGTCCAAAGCATTTGGAAACTATGGATGATCTTGCGACGGATATAGAGATACCAGATTCTATTCCAGGTATTGCCAATGTAGAGATGGTTTACATTGTTTGCAAACGATGGTCTGGAGGATTCACAATACCAAATACAGTGAAGAATATCTTTATCGATAAATTTTCATTAAATTATTATGGTGAAGAATTCTTATCTGGAAATGGAGGTTGCATAGTTATTGGTAAGGATAATCCCTATTTACATTGTGAGCAAGGTTATGCTATATATACAAAAGACAAGAAAACACTTTTGGATTTTACAAAATGTAGTGAATATTCTCCATACGAGCTAATTGAAGGAGTTGAAACCAATAGAAAATTCGCATTTTTGAATATGAAGTTTATTCCTAGGTGTCTTGAGGTTCCAGTTTCTATGAAAAGTCTAAATGTACGTTGTGTCGAAAAGATGGGCGTATTCCCAATTGAAATTAATTGCAAAGGTGCTATCAAAGAGCTAAATATTCCACTTGATGCTTCTGCTGTTATAAACAATTACATTGAGGATGTTGATTGTGTTGACAGAGATAAACAGAATGATTGTAGTCTCGTTTTTAAAGCACCAATTCCAGATGAATCACCTGCTGTTGAAGGATGTTTCTTTTTAACAGCAGCTGGAGCGGCAACGAATAAATACCGAAGAAGAAAGCCTTGGTCAAGAAAAATAATGGTGAAGGGCTATGATATAGAAAGTGTATCTCCGATTACTTTAAAATGTTATGACGAGCACATAGGATGTCAAGTTAGATTAAAAGATAAACATGTTGAATGTGATAGTTATTATGTGTACGAAAGTGTCGATATTGTTTTGAACAAATTAAGACAATGCGGAATTGTAGATGTTCCTGTTGTCTAAATACTTTGTGCTTATATCAATATAATAATCCCATCATCCCCGATGGGATTTTTCTATATACGTATATCATTACCTTGCCTTTGAGAAAACTGTCGTATCTTTGCAGCACAAAAAATATTCATCAAAAACAAGGTATTATGAAAGAATTCAATAAGATAGATTACACTGAGTACAAGGACAGATACGATGAGAGCGTGAAGCAGAAGCTGCATTCTTCTCCTGATGAGATTGATGTTGAAACGATGCGAGCTTATATGTATGGCTACACATTTACGGATAAATACGCAAAAGGAATATTACCAAATGAGTTGAGCATGGACTATTGGGCAAATGAATGCGAGAATATGACGGATAATGAGGACGAAGATTTCAATCTTCAGTCTTTGGGAGATTTTAAAAAAGAAGTAATGGATTCTGTCAACAATGGAGATAGAGATATGTATGATGTGTCAACAGTACAGGAGAGACGAATTTTGGAAGCCATGGATAGTACAGGTGACGGCAAAACTCCTGAGACTGCACTTTGTGTTATAGATGTTGAACAGGAATATGAATACATCAAAAGAGTGTTGCCGTACTCAGATTTAATAATGATGGGACAAAGCGTTTATAATGGCATAGACTGCCTGATATTTAACTATGGTGTTGAACGAATCTATTTTGATATAAGACGACGTTTTGAGGTAGGCTATTCAGGTTTTGATGAATAGTTAAACTTAGACGATGATGATAATAATCCCTGATATACATACCGACCACTATGGCAAAACAAGGACAAATTCAAGGAGTAACCTTCGAAGAAGTTGTAGAGCGCGGATGTGGTCTTGAAGTTCACAATACTTTGAGGGTGTTATATATAATCGCATCGTGGGGCTCTACTTGGTTATCAGATTCCTACGGTAAAGGTTTTGTCAGAACCCGAGGTGCAGGAGGTGAGGTAGCGAATATGGTCTCCACGATTTTTTATGTACCTACACTAACGTATTAAGAATTATCAAGTCCATAAGTGGAGATATGGACAGGCTTTTAAAATTACAATCCTATGGATATAAATGAATAAAAGAACTTGGCAACGAGTTACAATCTTTACTCCGAAACGACAAAAGAACTGATACAAAATTTACAGGGAAGTATTAAATATAAGTTCGGAATCTATTTAAAATCAGAAGAATACAAGGATAAACTGATGTATGAATGGTTTGAAACAGAATTTGACAGTCTTGTTTCTCAGGGCATGGAAGAAGAAGAGGCAGAAGTCCAAGCTTATGATTATGCTGAAGAACTCTGGAATCGAACAGCAAGCAGTATTCAAAACGTTCCTCCACACCACATCTGGACTATTGAGAAAGAAATTGATGATGTCGTATGCAAATGCATTTTGCAGATTAATAAGAATGAATGCTTGGATATTAAATTATTTACTTTTGATGCTAAAGACTCTTCTTTAGAAGAATACAAAAGCCTACTAAATACTATAGAATCCACCAAATCTACAATTGTTCTTCTCATTAAGAATTTTGATAAGGCTAAGGGCGAACTTTTCGAGTGGTTACGTTATGATGTCAAGAATGGGGTAGCAAAGAATTATCAAACAATCATTACGACCCCACTTATTTCTGACGGGCAAACACAGAGTTTAATTGGCATTGGAGTTTTGCAGACAGTTTTAATTTCTGAATAGGGTGTCCAGTTAGTCGTTCCAAATTGAGTGCTCACATGAGCTGGTACCTTAGGTTCTAGTACGCCCTGTGCTATATGATGATTAGCTTGCAACAAATTATGCCTTTTTACCGATGCAGAAAGTAATAGCGAATTTCCTTTGCAAATAAATACACACTGATACTCGATTAGTTACGAGCGTGTTGGATTTTTGCAACAAATAAGATTGCAACGTTTTTACAACATTTCTGCTGCAAAACAACTTTCCATAAGTCAGAAAAAGCCAAAAGAAGTGCCCCGGCACGAGGGCACGGAACACTTCAAAGCAATACAGATATGAGTAATCACAATTTTCAAGTATTAGGATTTGAAGCCGAAATTACGGTGGTAATCCCTAACGATGCAGAAGCATTTTTGCCTATCGTTATCAAGAATGGTAATCTCTATAACCCAGAGAATGGTTTCAAGCCTATCGATCCGAAACCAAAGCAGAAGTCTTTGACCGCCAATCAGCAGGAACGTGCAATGTCTATCATCAACGATGCTGCCAAATGGTGGAAGCCTCAGAGTGTTGCAGCTCCCGTTGCAGAACAACCTACTGAGCCTGCTGCACCGATACAGCCCACGACACCGCAAACAACCCTTGAAAATCTCATCGCTAAGAGTGTTGCCGAGTTGTCAGTGAACAGCGTCATGGAGACTGCACAGCCTTTTATCGAGAAGTATGTGGCTGATAACTTTGGTATTCTTCCTAAGACTATCGAAGTCAAGACGGAGACCGACACAAAGAAGGTCACGGGCTATACGCACCATGAGTTTGAGACCGTTCTTAAACTTGTTGCAGCAGACATCCCCGTATTTCTTACGGGCCCTGCCGGTTGTGGTAAGAATGTTATCTGCAAGCAGATATCAGAAGCACTTGGTAAAGAGTTCTACTTCTCTAACGCTGTTACGCAGGAGTACAAAATTACGGGCTTCATTGATGCCAATGGCAAGTATCAAGAAACACAGTTCTACAAAGCGTTTACACATGGGGGTGCTTTTATGTTGGACGAAATGGACGCTTCAACTCCCGAAGTGCTTGTAATACTCAATGCTGCAATTGCTAACCGCTACTTTGATTTCCCCGTAGGTCGTGTTGAAGCTCATCCCGATTTTCGAATTGTAGCAGCAGGAAACACATACGGAACGGGAGCCGACATTGAATACACGGGACGTTTCCAACTTGACGCATCGAGCCTTGACCGCTTTGCGATAATCGAAGTTTCGTATGACAATGATATCGAGTTAGCCATCGCAGGTGGTGACAAAGAAGTGATTGAGTTCATTCACGCTTTCCGCTCAGCTATCGTTGCTGCCGACATCAAGTTTACGGTGTCATACCGAGCCATTGAGCGACTTGTAAAGCTCAAAGGAATGTTCGACACACAAAAGACTATCCAACTCGCAGTATTGCGTGGTATGGAAAAAGACGATGCAAAAATGGTGGCAAAGAACCTCCCCAAGATAAGCAATCAGTATATCTACGAACTCAAAAAGATGTTGAAGAAATGAAGAACGGAGAATTTGTAACAGAAACATTCAACGGTGTTAATGAATTCCTGAGTGTGATAGGAAAACGCAGTCCGAATAACGTGTTCAAAGGAGAGAAACTTTCAAGCGAAAAGTCCGACTACGATTTCACCATGACCAGTAGTTACGCTGAGAGCGAGGAACTAATGGCAAAGGGCTACAAAGATGGTCTCAATGACTTGCAGAAATGCAAATCATTGAAGGTGAACCGAACAACCAACATCCGAAAGAACATTCCCCAAACGGGGATTGTTGGATATGCGCCACATGTTCCGAATGCGATAGCAGGTGTTCCTCAAAGCATGATTGCACAACAGAAGATAGAGCAGCGTGCAAAGGTTTTGACCATCGTGTATGATATTGGCGCTTCGGCAAATGTGGATGCAGAAAGGTTTGTCTCAGCAGGAAGACATGTGCTTGACTTGGTTCAGACATTGGAGCTGCAAGGCTATCGTGTCCGTGTCGATATTCAACACGCTTTCTGTACACACAAAGAACGTGCTATATGCAGAATTACAGTGAAGAACCACCGCCAACCGATAAATCCACTCAAAATATCCTATCTGCTTATACACCCTTCATTCTGTCGCAGACAAGGCTTTCGGTGGTTGGAAACGGTGACCGAACTGACAAACCCCGATTTCGCAAGCGGATATGGCAGACCTCTGTATTGGCAAGTTGATAGCGATGGTGCTTCAACTGACCAAATCCGTGAGTATCTAAGACAACACAGATTGTTAGAAAAGGGCACGTTCTTCACTAACTTCTATGAAGCAGAGAACCATTCTGCTGATGAGCTTGTAGAACTCATGGGGATTAAGAAGAAATCAAGTAAGTAAAACCGCAGGGCTTCGGCCCTGCCTAAAACCAAAGAAAAATGAGCAATGTATGTGACAACTGCATCAACTGCAACTGCATGAAATGCCCGATATTTTCACATGAAGTGTATGGGCTCTGCAGATTTTGTCCGTGGATAGCTCACACATAACTGTTAGCCAAATTTCATCGTGCAACGGTACAAGAAGAACGGCAGAACAAGAAGGATATTGTGGCAACCGTCAGCGGAACAGGCATAGAGTCGGAAACTCGCACGTTCCAATCGACAACGAGATCATTGTCAGAACTGAAAGAATGGCTATTGGCATTGGGTGTGACCCATGTGTCCAAGGAGAGTACTGGCGTTTATTGGAAACCTGTGATGAACAACCCAACAGCCTCATGTCGCTACAATCCACGTGCTAATCTTTCGTTGTGTCTAAAAACTAATTATAAACACGAAGTGTTGGAAATCAGCACCTCACAACTCTTTTTTTGAATGAAATACGAAACAATTTTTAGGGCTAATAACGTTAATGGAAATATTATGAGTAATGTTGAAGTCACAAAAGACGGCCGCCATTATTATCCCAATGATGATTTATGGAACATACTGATAGAAAACGGGTATTGGCCATATTCCTCAAATTTATCTGGAAATATAGATTTTGTCGATGAAGATGTTCAATTATGGATTAACGCATCAAAACATAGAGCACTTGCTTGGATCGGTCCAAAATATTTGGAAACTATGGATGATCTTGCGACGGATATAGAGATACCAGATTCTATTCCAGGTATTGCCAATGTAGAGATGGTTTACATTGTTTGCAAACGATGGTCTGGAGAATTCACAATACCAAATACAGTGAAGAATATCTTTATCGATAAATTTTCATTAGATTATCATGGTCAAGATTTCTTATCTGAAAATGGAGGTTGTATAGTTATTGGCAAGGATAATCCCTATTTACATTGTGAGAATGGTTATGCTATATACACAAAGGATAAGAAAACACTTTTGGATTTTACAAGATGTGAAGAATTATTTCCATACAAGCTAATTGAAGGAGTTGAAACCAATAGAAAATTTGCATTTTTGAATATGAAGTTTATTCCTAAGCGTCTTAAGGTTCCAGTTTCTATGAAAAGTCTAAATGCCCGTTGTGTCGAAAAGATGGGTGTATTCCCAATTGACATTAATTGCAAAGGTGCTATCACGGAGCTAAATATTCCACTTGATGCTTCTGCTGTTATAAACAATTACATTGAGGATGTTGATTGTGTTGACAGAGATAAACAGAATGATTGTAGGCTCGTTTTTAAAGCACCAATTCCCGATGAATCACCTGCTGTTGAAGGATGTTTCTTTTTAACAGCAGCTGGAGCGGCAACAAATAAATACCCAAGAAGAAAGCCTTGGTCAAGAAAAATAATGGTGAAGGGCTATGATATAGAAAGTGTATCTCCGATTACTTTAAAATGTTATGACGAGCACATAGGATGTCAAGTTAGATTAAAAGATAAACATGTTGAATGTGATAGTTATTATGTGTACGAAAGTGTCGATATTGTTTTGAACAAATTAAGACAATGCGGAATTGCAGATGTCCCTGTTGCCTAAACACTTTGTGCTTATATCAATATAATAATCCCATCATCCCCGATGGGATTGTTTTCTATATACGTATATCATTACCTTGCCTTTGAGAAAACTGTCGTATCTTTGCAGCACAAAAAATATTCATCAAAAACAAGGTATTATGAAAAGAACATTTATCATTTTGAGCCTCATTTTCATGGCTCTTTCTTCAAAAGCACAGGCAACGTATGTAGATGGTATCCGTTATAATGTACTTGACACGGTTGCTAAAACATGCGAAGTGTTGTATGAGACATTGTTTGATAATAACGGCACTAGAAACATCTACGTATCTTCGTATAGTGGTGATGTCGTTATCCCCGAAAAGGTGGAAATATTTGATGGCACTTATACTGTTGTTGCAATCAGCGAACAGGCATTCCATGACAGCTCGGTTACACGCGTACAGTTGCCAAATACAATTAAAACGATAGGTTTCGGAGCGTTCTATGGCGCAGATAAACTCTGTGACATAAATATACCTGCAAGTGTGAAAGAGATAGGACCAAGCGCCTTTGAGGGTTGTCGTTATTTGGATACGGTAGTTATGGGTGACAATGTAACTAAGATAGGCAATTGCGCATTCTTTGGTTGTGTCTGCCTTAAAACCGTCAAGCTTTCAAATAAGATCAAAACTTTGGAAGAAAGAACATTCACCAACTGCAAGAGTCTTGAATCTGTAAATATACCTACTTCTCTTAACAATATTGGAGATGTAGCGTTTGGAGGTTGCGAGAAGTTGACAAACCTAACAATGCCAGCAACTCTGAAAACCATTGGAGAGAATGCTTTTTACAAGTGCAAAAACCTTGAAATCAAAGGTATTCCCGCGACAGCTAAAGTTGCGCCTACAGCATTTGACTTATGCAAACACAAATACAATATCGTTCAGAAAAAGTATAGTGCGAAGTATGGTGCTGCTCTTGTTGCAAAGGTAGTTGGCCTTTTCAAGAATAATGCTCAATTCATGGATTGTCCTATTGGAACCCCATTAGTCCTACTACAGGAGTTAGGAAGGGTAATGCATGGTGAAGACAACATATTCCTCACGCAAAGACCATATAACGAATATGTTGTTGGAAACAATAAATTCAAGCACTACAATTTTAATGGTGTGCGTATGATATTCAAGAATGGAAGGTTAACGGATAAGAGTGATTGGCGTAATATCTAATATTGATAGTGGCAGTGGTCTCATACCGCTGCCACAACAATAATAAATCAATTTCAAAATGGAAAAGCTAAAGAAACTAATATCAATGATAGAACTCGTTCAATTGGAAAAAGAAATAAGGCTGAATCCTCAGACAAAGTTCGAGTCTGAAGATACAGAATCAATAAAGAATGGAGACTTAAATGTAATAATTCACGTTGCAGAACTCTACGCAATTGGGTCATCCGTAATTCATCCCAATCCACAGTTGGCAATTCAAATCTGCAAATTGTGTATCGACTTGGGATATATTGATGGCTATGGCCTCTTAGGGGACTTCTATGAATATGGAGTAGGTGTGGAAAAAGATTATCATCTTTCGCTAACAACATTGTTGGAAGGTGCTAAGAAAGGCTCTCCATACTGCATGGTGAAATTAGCAAACAGAAACCAGAAGCATAGAATTTGCTTTGACGGAAAGAGTATTATTGATGAAGAAGAGGAATTTCAGTGGTTATACAGTGCAGCAGAATTGGGGTATGCTCCATCATACATCCCACTAGGACTGAGATATCAATGTGGTTCCGGAACAGAACAAAGTAAAGATAAAGCAGAGTTTTGGTATAATAAGGCCAAGGATGCTGGAATAGAGACGTCTATGGATTATTTGATGGACATTTGGCAACAAAAGTGGAGTGAGAAAAACAATGAAGCTAAGGTGCAAGATTGATGTTTATCTTGTCAAGGACTTGATAGACAAAGACGGCAACATGGTTCCCGCCACTGACATCATTGAGTCAATGCTTTTGGAAGAGTTTGAATCTATTGAGGTGTCAGAAGAACAGTATGAATACATGCAGGAGTTCTGTTCCGATGGCGAGTTACATTCATTGGACGAGATGCGAGAAGATATTGTAGTTATGTATGAGAAATTGAGTGCGCCAAGGCTTGCGTACATAGAGAAAATATACAAGAACTGCAATATGACCACACGTCTTTTGTCACGCCAACAGCGAATAAAAGCTTCTGTGGTGCCTTTTCTATCTAACAAGTTCCTGTTGATGTACAATAATGACTATATGTATGCAGTAGAAAATGATATTGTCTACAAACACTATCACGATGGTCGTAAGAGCGTTGTTCTCTGTTTGAACAAAAACATTGAATCATTTACGTCAGACGCTGATAACGTTGAAGATTTCGCATTCAGTAGATGTCAATACTTGAAGTCGGTCCACCTACCCAACATTAAGGAGATAGGGAAGGATGCATTCATCGGATGTCTAAGTTTGTATGATGTTCTCTTTTCAGATTGTCTAACAGTTATAGGCAGTGGTGCTTTTATGGGCTGCCATTTCCTTGACTATTTAGAACTGCCACCTTCTCTTGCTGAAATTGGTGATATGGCATTCTGTGGTTGTATGAATCTTACACATATCATCAATGATTATGATGGAAATCTTGTTGCCGAAATGCGACTTCATCCAAATGTTATCAAAATCGGAGAAAATGCTTTTGTGGACACACCACTTGAGTATCTTTCAGACAACCCTTTGAATTATTCATGTGAAGATTAATCAATAACCATAATCAATCTTTAGTTTATGTGGGTATTATATTTTATCTTCATGCCACTCTACATTGGTTATTTAATGATTAAGCTGTTTTTTGTCCTTATACAATTTATTTTCACAGCCATAGGTTGGCTGATTGGTCATGATTGGAATTAAAAATGGAATAATATGAGCAGAAGCTATCTACACAACCCTTACATGAAAATGATTCATAGAGGGATGGCAATCCAACAAAATTGCAAGAATTCACACAAGTACGATGAGATGCCAAAGAACTTCCCATCTCGATACGTTACTGAACATTGCTCTGATAATGCCAAGATTAGATGTTTAGGTGCTGCAGGTTCACTTGGAGGTCATAGCGGAAAGAAAGACAAACATACGATTGTGAGTGGAATTATTCGCTCACGTGTACGTAGAGAAGCCCGATGTATCATAGAACAACAATTGTTAGAAGATGAAGTATAGTCTCATTTTGGTCATTGCATTATCTATAATTAGCTGCAATCGTATGTCGGATAAACAAATCGGAAAAGGTTCAAAGGATACATGTCCTTCATGCGATTTATCGGCATTGATTCACAGTGGTCATTGTTCAAAACTGACAGAATCATTAGAGAAGGCTTTTAAGCAAGGGTGTGCTTTGAATAAAGAAATCGAAGAACTATATTATATTGTTCTGACAAAACCGGATTGGTATCGTGGCAGCGAGGGTCATGAAACTTTCTATAAGGATTGTGAAGCAATTAAGGCACTTCATCTTTCTTTATACCAAACATCTCCAGGTATTCCTTGCTCTCAAGTAAGTTCGAACCATTACATATATCTTGAGGATGCAAAAGAGCTGTTTCTCGCATGTTGCCAGCGAACCATTGACAGAGAGTTGCCCGAATCGTATGAGACTTGCATAGAACATAAGAATGAAATGGCACATTGTCGAAAGGATGCTAATGGCCATCTGAATCGCATAAAAGTGCTTTTAGATGATTGGATAGAAGCAAGAGAACAATATGCCAAAGATTTATCCGACTTGCCTTATGATAGTGCGGACTATGTAGATAGAAGTCAGACTGAACGAAAGACATCGGAATTTCTAATTGGTTTATCAGAAATAATATCCTTGCCTTAATTTGGAATCTTACCCTTTGTTTGATGAAGATTTTGTCGTTGGCTTTGCCACGATTATTAAGCGAGAATTTACCTGGAATATTGATTGAGCATCTGCCGAATTATAAGGGAACGTTTGTGCAAGGCGAGAGCAGAAGCCAAGTTTACTTGGATTATGCCGAGCCGCAGCCCAAAGTGCATTTATATGAACTTATGAAGACACTTGATTTTAACATAGAGATTTATCTAACGGTAGGTATTAACTATACCTGCTGGAGCAAGGAAGATAATAAAGAGGATGACTATAGGGTGTGTGTATCTGAACTCATCAGTGATAGTAAGTCTGTTGAATTAACAGACGAACAATTTGACTTACTATACAAAGTGTGGTCACAGAACGGCGAAAAACCAGAATTAGAAACACTTGGGCGTGGTTTTCAAGATATTTTTGACTGCCTAACCACACCACATCTCATTGCCATCAAACAAAAATACAAAGATTATGGATACTCAGAAGACTACACAGAGATGATGATGCAAAAAATTGGCGCAAGCGTGACTCCTAGAATAGAGAATTTGAACCGAATCTTTGACGAAGTTGTTGACACAACGTTTGAGAACGGAATAATCATCGACATTCTCAAAGGAGGTCGTAAGAAAATTGTAGGTTGTATGGACGTTCATATTAAAGTTTTTGAGTCTGACGCAGCCTACATTGACGCACGTGCCTTTAGAAAATGTAAAGAACTCAAAGAGGTTCATCTGCCCAATGTGGTTTCAATCGGACCTGGTGCATTCTCAGGTTGCCTTAGCCTACATACAGTAGAACTTGGCTCAAAAATTAAAATAATTGATGAGTTTGCTTTTGCCGATTGTCATTTTCTACATTCTGTAAATCTGCCTGACGGCATCGAAAGAATAGAAGAATCGGCATTTCAAGGTTGTGTGAATCTTCCTGCGTTACTCGAACTCCCCAACTCCATCAAACATATTGGTTTTGATGCCTTTGCATATACGCCTGCTGACCTCTTGTCAAACAATCCAATCTATTCGGATGAAGAATATGAAGTTGATGATGCCCCATTTTGAGAGATGATGTTTGTAATTGCTGAAGACCCCCCAAAGGTATATAAAGAGTTATTCGAAAACCAACATAACTTTACAGTGATGACTAATCATCTTCTCTCATTCAATAAAAGAATGAGAATTGATAAAAATATCCCAATGAGGGAGCATTGCTATGCGGAGATAGACTCATCGTAGATGAAAACTGTTGGAAGTCATTCCAAGAGATGTGTGTAGATGTCGGGATAATACTTGATTTTACTAATTTGTACCACCAAACAGATAATAATGATTCCCTATAAATTTCATAAAGCTGATGACTTTTCATTAGTCAACTTGTCAACAGAAGAAGAGCCGGAAGAACCGCTTGAGGAATTAATTGCTCAATATGAGGCACTATGCAAAAACCATCGTGACCATCGATTAAGTTTACAAGAATTGGTAAAACCATATACTTGCGTCAAGACTATTAACGGCAAAGAAAATATGGTTATAGACTTTGAACGGTGGGAGAAGGAAGATGTGGAAACTTTCGGTGCTTATATCTGTGGTGAGGTTAATAGCAGCTGCGTCTTTGAGGCATATGAATACGTCATAGACTTAAAGATTGCCTTCTTGAATAGGAAAGACGCTAAATAACGCTAAAGATTATTGTGAAACACCACATTGCTATTGCCTGAATTAAAATCATGCTGTACCTTTGCTAAAAAACAAAACGGTCATGAATACAGTCATTTATACAAGGGTTTCGACGAGTGTGCAGGATTATCAACGTCAGATAGACGAACTCCAGCAGTTTGCCTCATCACGCGGTTGGAATGTGTTACAAGTTTTCTCGGAGAAGGTGTCAGGGGCAAAAAAGAATGAAGAACGACAAGAGTTACAAAGTTTAATGTCCTACATTAGTACACACAATGTAGAAAAAGTTCTTGTGTGGGAATTGTCTCGCCTTGGGCGTAATACGCTTGAGGTCTTAAAGACTATTGAAGAATTTAACACCTTGGGAATCTCTTTATTCATAAAAAATTACAATATTGAAACCCTAAACGAAGACGGAAAACCAAATGTAATGTCTCAATTTTTAGTTACTATTCTTGCAGAAGTTGCTAGTATGGAACGTGCAAGTATAAAAGAGCGCATGGATAGTGGCTTAAAGAAATATATCTCCAATGGAGGTCAGGTTGGAAGAAAAGTCGGTTATCGCAAAAATAATGAGAAAGTGCAGGAAGAGTATTCGGATGTAATTAAACTCTTGAGAAAGGGTATCTCTATCCGCAATGTATCTAAATTAACTGGACACAGTGTAAACACTATACTGAAGTGCAAAAAGCAGATTGCCTAACTCGCCCTCTTCTCACGTTAACCTAAAAGGATAGAATGAGACAGAAAATGAGAGTTTCAAGATAGGGTATAAAGATTAAATTGAGACGTTTCTTGCTTTGAGACGTTTATAGGCAAAAAGGGAGTCCGAACTGATTTTATTTGTTTCAGTTCAGACTCCCTTACTTGATTCCTCAAGCCGCAATCACTGTAGGCAAAGACATAGCCTCCAATTCACCTCGGTACTTTGAGATAGTTGTCATTGAAAGAGCAAGACCTTTTTCCTTCAGATACTCTTGTTCCTTGGAAAGACTCATTCCATCTAGGTGGAGTTTGAAGAACATCTCCCTTTTGTTTAGAGACTTGGTGCTACAGACTATGCCTCTGTCTTTGCAGTAGCGATAGAGACTGTTTTTACTAAATCCCTTATCAAATTCTGCAATGTCACTGTCCAACAAAATCTGTAGATTCTCCATCAGAGTGAGCTCTCGGTCATACAAGATGTCAAGTAACTGCCATCGTAACTCTTTACTAAGGCTGTTCGGCTTGATGTCCTTGCGGCTTGTCCAATGGATGATAAATCTCTTCCTACGGCACTTCTCTTTCATCTCGTTGTAGATATTCGGATACTCATTGATGAAGTCTTCTATACCCAAAGAGAAACACTGTCTGACCTTAGTGACCAAAGTATCCACGTCAAGTACACCATCAGAGTTGTTGAAGAAATACTCCACATCATTGATAAGATTGAACAATAGCTCACTTGGGGTGATGGATGGTTTGATTACCCTTCGTAGCCATCCTCGATGGAACAACGTGCTACGTCTGTGTTGACCATCAGCCCTTTTGATACGGATGCCGTTTGCTGTAATACTTCCAATCCAACTTAGCTCGAGGTAGTCTTCATTACAGAATTGGTATTTGATAGTCTTGTTACCTAATTCCAAGGATAACCAATCCTCTCTCTCCGTTCTATAAACCAATGGATATTTGTGTCTGTAGATGCCGGAGAATTCATCCCAAGGTAATCTGCGGTAATCATTAATCATCTGTTGGTCAAGGTCAATGTCTTCCTCATCATCAGACCTTCCATTTTTGTTCCATTCTGATATTAAATGTGTGTTCTCTTGGTGGTTTGTTTGCCCTAAATCAGATTGAGACAAAAGTGTAAGAATCCTATCCTTAATCTCTTTTCTTTTAACCTTATCCAAAGACTTATACTCACAGTTAATCCTAAGATAGTTAAGATAACCTTCATTTGAGACTTGAATGTCATCCAATGAGTAGATACTGTTAGTCAAGCCATAATCAGATTTGATTTCATCAGAGTGGATATAAGTTCCATTGAAGTACTGACAGCAACTAAGTCCACACTTGTCTTCAATCTTTTCTTGGGTATTCTCTTCTATCATCTTGTACAGATTGGATGCACAGTAACGGAAGTAGTACTTGTCTTGGATGAGACTGTTAAAGACGTAGATTAGTCTGAATCGAGAGTCAAGTTGCCCATCTCCATTCTTGTCCTTCTGTAGATGTGACAGAGAAGTGTACCAAAGAGTTGGTTTCAGTCTGAGTCTGTCAACGAACTCTTGTGGAGTGTACTTAGTGTTGTCTATGTCCACACCAATGAAGTATGAGCCTTGGAAGAACTGACCGCACTTGCCTTCCATCGTGAAGTAGCCATCCTTGCGAAGATAGGTAGTCTGTGGAGGTGGTGTGGTGAAATTGCCAAAGAGAGGGCAGAATGTGTGTCCTTCAAGAGACAAATCCAAGAGTGAAGAAGGAGTTACTGTCTGTACTTTGAAACAGAGTTTGGCCTTCAGTCCACATTCCTTTCTCGCCTTTCTGCCTTCTTCTCCACTAATGATGGCGGCAGAGGTTTGCTGTTTGCTGACATAAATATCCTTGGATACGGATACCATAAATTGAGACTCGCTACTAACCATCATATACCTAACTCCCTTCCTAAGATATGGTTTAGAGTGGTTAAATTTGTGATGAGTCCTTTCCTTGAAAGTCCAACATCTTGAAATAAAATTTTCTTCATCTTAAATAAAATGAATTAGGGTCTCCGACCATTTGATTTTGTTTGTTTCAATACGTCAAAGAACCCTTTGATTATTATATCAAGAAGATTGGGAGTTTCTTAAATCAACACTAATAATGTATGGAAGATGGTACCAGAAAGTAATCTATAACAATAACTAAAGTTTACGAACTCAAGCAAATTTCAATAAAAATCGCTAAAAAATAGGATATTGTGCTGGAGTACTGACACGACAATGGATTATTTTGATTACCTTTGCACTTGATATAAACGTCCCCTATGAACGTCCCCTAAAGGGTCTTGAATGATGGTCAACAGATTGATTATCTGAGATGAATGATAATAGAGTGGGAGTAATCGGAATACCGATAAACAGCCACTCAAATAAAGATGAGTTAATTTAAACTCAATAAGTTAGGGGATTCGTTGACGTAATAGCTTGATTGTCAACAAATCCCCTTTCTTGTACATTTTATCCAAAACCGTCCCCGATTTCGTCCCTGCTTATCCCCGATAGGATAGCTATCCGATAGAGTTGAAATCCAATAGCTTGGCAATCTGTTCGGGGGTTGCCTTTACATATTTGTAGAACGTGCGTTCATTGGTATGACCTGTCAGCTGCATAATGGTATACATTTCACAAATGCCTTCCAAATGAATTTCTTTCCGTTGAGGGATGGAGTTATGTCTATATCAAATTTGTACATGTCACTTGCTTATTAGAACAATCCCCACTCGGCAAATTTCTCGAATCCGCCAATTCTCGTGATGTAGTTACGAGCGATTTCCACTATTTCACGATAAGGTTTACCATCTATCTCTGTGTCACCGATGGCACAGAATAACTCCACAGGCTTGCCTGTTTTTTGAGCTTTCAAGAAAGCGTAGATATTGACGGAAACATCTGCCTTGGAAAGGTCCTTTCCCATTAGACCGCCACCCGAAACTGATTGCGCCATATCACTGCCCAACTTTCTGTTTGTTGCACCCGAATCGACATCTGTTCCGCCACTCCAATCTCCAAGAGGATTAATGACTGCGGTAGGATAGAGCTTCTTTAAATCCTCAGTCTTGGCGTTGCTTTGACAGATAATCAACTTACCATTGCCTAATACATACTTACCATCTGAAGGATAACGCTCATAGATGTCATGGGCTATTTTGCTGAGGGTACGCTCCTCCTCTGTGAGTGGAACGCCTCGGAAAATACCATTGTCGCCACAGCGGATTTCTCCGTCTTGGTTGCTTGCAAGTATTGGGTCTTGAGCTACCATTACGAGAGATACTTTTAAGTCTCTACGCTTAGTAATACGGCTAACAATAGCTTCAGCCTCAGCGTCTGAAATGTTCACACTACTCTCAATAATGAGATTTGCAACACCATGTCCGAGCAATACTTCAACTGCTATTTTCGGATTCTCTTCTTTCTTGTACGCAAGGTCAACCAATGCCCCTGCAATTCTGTCTGCAACCTTGTCCGGATGCGAAGGATTTACTTTTTCAATCATTGTTCTTACTCTTAAATGTTATTCTTTTTGTTCATGTAACTTTCTATCGTATCGTAACTAATACCTTCTGAAAGGTATTTGTTGATTAACTCATACTTTTTAGTACTTACCCTAAACTCCAACTCTCTTATTTGCTTATTCAGCAGCGTTAACGTGTGCTGATAAGCGATGTTATCCATGCCACCGCTTTTCAGTTCTGCCTTCAATGCTCGCTTACGCATCTTGATAGCGTTGATTTGAGCCTCACACTCCTCTCTGAAGGATTGAAAAGTTGAAAAAGCCTCACTAATCTCAGCATCCTTGTACTTCATATAAGTATCTTTATACATAGAGTACCATTTATCGGATTCTTTGGTTAGTCGCTCTACTTTCTTTTTCAATTCGTTTATCTCAGACAGCATAAAGCGTTCCTTAATTTCAGATGAATAGTCCCAACTTTCATCATCCTCAGCGTGCAGGATGTCAAGTACCTGTTCAAGTGTGTAGGCTTGATAGATGTGCTTTGCCTCGTCATAACGTGTATTGATAGCAGTGAATGGTCGCCAATGGCTTATAAATGAAGAAACTTGTACCGGTTCTGTCCTGCCATCCTCGTAAACCTCGGCACAGTGGTTCGCACCGCTTAACGGACTGCCTGCCAAGTGAAATACAAGGCTTCTTCGGTTCTCTTTATCTACTCGTAAAGCCATAGAACATTCATTCCACCATTCCAAGTATATGCCCAATGTTGGAGCATTGAATCCCGAAGTACCTGTGTAGGCGAGCCCGTTTTGTACAGCTACAGGAGCAAGAAACATTCTACTGTCACGCATGATGCGCTCTTGATGCGCCAAAAGGTAGAAAGCGTTATCCGTGAAGAGCTTCTTCTGTCGTTCAAATTCTTCTGATGTTCGTGGTTGTGGCTTACAAGGCTTGTTGCCTAAACTCAAATATGTACCTGTTGCATCCAATTTCATCTTATCGGGTACAAAGTCGCCTTGATGTGATTCTTTTGGGATACACTCAAGTACAGCACCATTCATTAATGTGATGCTGTTCTTTGGTTGTTCTGTGTTACTATGTGTCATGTTCTAATCTATTTAATGTATGAATGAAATACGTTTGCCTAAAATGTGAATATCTTTCGCCTCCAAGAGGTTGTAGTCTATTGGTGGTTCTACGCCTTGTATAAGACAATCACGGCAAATCATGAGAATCTTGCCTAAGTTGTTTTGACCGACAAACGTTCCAATGCCATTGACTTTGCAAGTCTCACTGTTTACCAAACGCTTCAAAGCAGCCTTGGATATGTTTGGATAGTCAGCCTTAGCCTGTTTGATGGTTTCCTTTTTAACCTCTGCTCTTCTTGCAGCCAACTCAAAGTTGGTGCATCCCCAAACTTCCTTTGTGTCGCAATGTTGTATGGTTGTGTCCTCGATAATGATAGCGTCATTTGGTAGTTGCAAGAGCATCTTGGCAAAATCCGCATTATCCTTGCACTTCTGCCATACTACGTAAAGCATCCACTGTATGCGAAATGTCGAGAAGTCACTACGGATGAATCTCTTGTATTTGTTCTTGACAAAGCGTTTGGCTGCAAAGCCGCTTGTCTGTCGGTGCATTTCCTCCTGTATAGCCCGATGTTCGTCAGATGAGTCCGAAAACTCGCCACACAAATAAAGCGTCTCACTATCATGCCAAGTCGCACCACCGAATGAAAACGGATAGCCACCTGCCATATTACTGAGACGCACGTTAATGCCATTCACCATGTCAGAAGTCTTGGAGAACGACAAACAGTTAAAGTGTGAAGCGTTGATGTACTCCACACGACCTAAGATGATTTCTAATGTTTTTGATGTTGCCATAAAATTTTAATTTAAAGATGAATAATCAAGCCTTAAACTCACATCTATTTTACCACCGTGGCAATGGCTAATCTGCTCGGTTGGTTCTGTATTTAAACAGTCTCTTGATGCTTGTCAATAAATAAAAGAACAACTCCCCATTTTGGAAAGTGAGTGCAAAATTACAGTCTTATTTTGAAAAAGACGAAAAAACTATGCTAAGAATAGTTAACGATGAATAGTTTTGAATTTTGCTAAATAGTATTTGTGCTTATCAAATGATTTAGATATTGGGTCTTGTTATAAACCATCCTGATAGGTTCTGGATAGAGTTTCTTCGACTTATGGGTAGTCAGTTTTATGATGAAATCGCCACAGATTCCTGTACTTGGATAAAAGTCTAGACTATGGTTAACGACCTCGTATCTCATATTGTCTTTGGGACGACTTATCCAATATGCACCGGCTTTGTGAAAGCGAAACAAAGCTATGAAATCAACGTATGCTTTGTCCATCATATAGAACGCAAATGGTTCAGGCACAATCTCATCCAATTCATTGCTGTCATGCCATTTTCCATCTGTAATATGGATATTTGCCGGAATGCTTCCACGAAGATCCAGCAGTGTGTGCTTTTTGACTGCGCCTTTGCTATACTTGCCCAATGCCCATGCAGCCAGAACAATGCTTGTTGAGATAGTTGTGGAGTCAAGCGCATAGAGGACATTGTCTATCGTTATCTCAGCAACCTTTGTGTTTGAATACATTGGTCGGACAATACCGATTAGATACATGCCAAGTCCTTCGTAGATGCGATAGTCCCTTTTCTCATTAGCACGACATAAATTGGATTGATTAACGGACTTGCGAATTCCAAGATGGTATATGCTACTTCCATGAGCCTCTAGGCACAGACAAATATCACGGATGGATACTCAACCAGTAATCTGACCAAATAGCAGATGGAGCAACTGGTTATAGCAGGATAAATCTTTTGCATGCCAGTCACCTTTATACTTCTTCACCAACTTGTCAAATTGGTAGCGAGGTATGAAGTCGATGACTTGAGCAAAGATATATTTGCCGATGTTCATAGTCTTGCAGTTTTGGCTGCAAAATTACTCAATCAATTTCAAATCAAAAAAAACAAAGAACGCTTGTAAATGATTAAATATCAAATATATAACTATAGTTAAGCGATTAATATCGCATCACTAGTAAATCATAATTAATTACTTTAAATTTGTTCTTTTTATATTGTCTATAATTTCTTTCAATGTAATAGCTTCTATACCTTCAGCCTCTTTGGATAATTCTTGTTGTGTAACGGCAAGAGTATGTGCTCGACAGAGAAAGCCATCTACTTGAGCATTGCCTTGTTTGTGGCAATGTACACATTTGTAGGATATGGATGTTGTTCCGCTCAACGGACTACCTGCAAAGCTGTATATGAAAGCCTTGTGACCACATACACAAGGATGTGTCAGCCACTTGTCTTCATTTGTCCAAAGCCTCAGCATCGTGCCAATATAGATTGGCAGCTGTACCATATATACTTTAAGTGGTATTGCAGCCATCGCCCAATCTTTATGAGTAAGGATTTCTTCTCTGTGCTTATATAGCAATTCTATGTTGTCTCGATAAGGAGACCATATCTTTTCAATTTTCCTTTCCTCCTCTCTTTGCTTGGCTAATGATGCAACTGTATCATACACATTCTTGAGGCTTAGATGCTCAAAGTCACGTGCAACCTTGCTGTATCGGCAACAATGTTCGTCTAAGCTACGTGTTCTGTCTGCATAGTCGCTGAGAAAAGAAAACTCTTTGACTTCGCCCGACATAGTTACAGTGATGAAACCTTTTGAACAAGATGATGATACAGCAATTATATAATATGTTACACCTTCATTCTTGAGAGTAGCCATTTGGGGCATATGCTTCCACCATTCCAACAATCCTCCTAACGTATAGATACAATCTCCGTTTAGATAAACAGGAGCTAAGAACATACGGCTATTGTCAAAGATGGTATCTTGATGCTCGTAAAAGAAATTAGCATGTTCACAAAAATATCTTATCGTATTGTTGTTTCTATGCTTTTGGCCTCCAAAGAGTTTAAGTACTTTTCCGTTTACCAATGTTATAGAATCAAATGTTTTCATACTTCTATACTTTTAGTTTGACATTGATGTTTTATCTGTTGGAAACGAAAGCCGTCTCCCCAAGATGTATATGTTTGAACGATTAAGAAGAGCATAGTCTATTGGTGGTTCTACGCCTTGTATAAGACAGTCACGGCAAATCATTAGTATCTTTCCTAAGTTGTTTTGTCCTGTGAATATCCCGATATTGTTAATCTTACCTGTTTCCTGTGCAACAAGTTCAATCAACGCCTTCTTTGAAATCTTTGGATTAGACACTTTAGCTTGCTCTACGACTTTGTTAGCTACTAAGTCACGATAAATAGTCAACTCATGGTTGCTACATCCCCATACCTCTTTACTTTCACAACGTTGTTTAGTTGTGTTTTCTATGATAACGGCATCTTGGGAGATTTGTGACAATAAACGAGCAAACTCAGCATTGCCTTTGCACTTCTGCCAAACCACAAACAGCATCCAATGTAGACGGAAATCGGCAAAATCTTGGCGGATAAAGTTCTTATACTTGGTCTTTACAAAAAGTTTGGATGCGAATCCACTTGTCTGATTGCGCATTTGTTCTTGAATTGTTTGATGTAGTGAGGAATTTTCAGAAAATTCGCCACATAGATACAACATTTCACTATCGTGCCATGTGAAACCTCTAAATTGAAAAGGATAGCCTTTCGCCATATTGGTAAAACGAACATTAATCCCATCAACAATGTCCGAAGCCTTTGAAAATGATATGCAATGGACTTGTGTGGCATCATAGCGTTCCACACGTCCAAGGCTATTGATAAGATTGCTGACTGAGCGACTTGAATCGCACAAGATTGAATATAATTCTTTCATAATCAGAAGTTTATTAGTGTTAAACTAATCGCATCTTTTTTACCACCGTGTTTCTGTTATCGGTTGGTGCTGAATCTAATCAGTCTCTTGATGCTTAAAAATGAATTGCTATGTCATGTTGTAAAGACATGTCCTTTTGATTCATCTTGTTTGTTGATGAATCGAGATAAATGCTTCTAAACTTGATTTGATTTTACAATAAAAGATTTTATTTAAAAGTTAGACTTTTCATGTCGTTGCTCCACCGTGGCTTCTTGTGCTCGGTTGGCATCACCTCAAAAGGCTACTCTTGACATTTTCAGCTGCAAAGTTAATATGTTGTTTTGGAAAAGACGAATATTTTAAGATAATATTTGTTAATAAATGGTTATGGGTAGCTATTTGCAAAAACAGCTACCCATAGAAAATAATACGATGATAGGCATATTCTCTGCCGATGACCTACGGTATAGCTACCCCTAATTGGATTATCTCGGATTTTACAATTACCACCTTTTTCTTGGCGCGGCTAATCATCACGTTGAGTCGATTTCGATTCAGTAGAAAGTTCATAGTTTGTCTATAAAATTCATCGTCTGTCACGCTAAAGCTGAGGATGACTAGATCTACGTCCTGTCCTTGAAGTCGTTCGACAGTATCAACGAGAGGTATGTCTGAATTCAATTTAGATCGGAGGGAAGTTCTTATCGCTAAGACTTGTCTTCTAAAAGGAGTAACGACCGCAATATCTTTTGCATCTATACCCAAGGATAGAGCGTGTTCGACAAGATTGGCAATGAAGTCTGCTTCCTCTGGATTTGAATCTTCCCAGGTATGAGTGGTAGAAACATCTATTGTCTCGATAGATGAGCCTGAGGATAGCAACTTTTTGATACGCTGATCGAGGTGCGGTCCTTGGATTTGCAAACTGCGATTTTTGGAAAAATCAGAAGCAATGATTTTCTCACCAAAAGGCTCGTAAAAGTTGCTGCTGACACATTGCGTAATATCCTCATTCATGCGATAGGTGACACGGAGTTTGCCTTCGAAGGAGGGATATAGATGTATGATGTGTGAAAAGATGGATACCGACAACTCGTCACTTTGTTGCTTTTCGTGGAAGATAGGCGGCATCTGCTTGTCATCACCGAAAAAGACGATGCTGCTAGCACCAAACACACCTAGTACGCTTGCCTCAACCAAAGTCAGTTGGCTCGCTTCATCGACAAAGATGATTGACGGGCGGAAGCTAGTATGCAATAAGCCTAGGTTGATGATGGCACTCTGTAGGGTCATGCCCACAACATCGGCAATTCGTCCTCTGTAAGCAGGTCGCTTTTTATAGGCGGCTTGATACTTGAAGTATTTCTCATAAATGCAAATAGATTTGTCCACATTATCAGACTTCAATTTGGAGCCAATCTTAGATATGGGGGCATTGGCACACATTTTACGTATCTTGTTCAGTGCATTGTTGACAGCGTGGTGAGTTTTGGCGATCACGACGACATTTTTTCTCCTTTTGGCAAACGTTCGTGCCAAAACTCCAAGAACATCGGTCTTGCCTGTACCCGGAGGTCCTTGAACACAATAAACAGACGGACATTGAAGTACCGCTTTGCAAATCTCCTGCTGCTCGTAGTTGAGGCGGGCGTAGCAGGAGTCAGAAGTTGGAACATCCAATGTCGTGAAACCTTCTTCGTCTGGCTCTTCGATATTTGCCAATAGTTTCAAGAAATATGCGCCGGGTAATCCAGACGCTATACCCTCAAGTAGATTGATGAGTGGGTCTAGCATCACTACGTTATTGACTGATATGCGGTAAGAGAGGGAGAGTGACAGTACGCCATCATATTGGATGGTCATTGACTCTAGTTCATTCTCAATGACAGAGACAATTAACTTTTGACCGTCGGATGACTCTAGAGTCACTTCGTCGCCTGGTCGCACCTTTGTATAGTTGACTTTGAATCCCAGCAGATATTCGTTGTCTTCATGACGGAGCACAGTGGCATCAACGATGAGAAGACCGTTGTCGATCTTCTCGTCGTCTGTCAATTGGCTGCTTGCGTCAATATCCTCTTGCAGAAACTGCTTCTGTTCCTTGAGATATGTCAGCAAGTGGTCGCGCATTTCTTCCAACTTAGAATATTTCGTCATGTTAGTAGTTCATGAACCGTTTGAAATAGTTTGACACTTTTGGGTCGCAGCTATACATGTAGCATCCCTTACGACCTCTTGTCAGCAGCACCTTGTAGATGTTGCGAATCAGTCGGTCGCCATTCTCATCTTTCTCTGTGAGGTTACGTTCCTTATTCAACTTCGGCAAGCAAACCAAGGCATCTTTTTTAGCATCGTACTTGATATCTGGACCTAGGATAACACCAACATAGTCGAACTCGAATCCCTGTGCCGAGTAGATGCATCCCACTTGGTTGATGCCTTGCGGATCTTTCGCCCAAAAGTCTGCGCTTCGAGCGTATTGGGATTTAAACTCCTTGGAAGGTTTAGCTTTCGTTTCCCAAGGCATGCTCCAGTCGCCTATCTGAATCTCTTTTTTGAGGTCACCATTTTCATCTGCCTTGCTCGACCAATCCCAACACCAGCCTGCCACAATACGAGCCGTAGTCTTAGGTTCTTTCTCTTGGTCGTTGAGCTTGCGGATTTCCTGTTCCAGTTCCTGAGGGGATTGGAAAATCTTAAAGTCGAAATCCTCTTTATCCAGTTTGAATTTCTTCTCGTTGGGTACTTCTTTATAGAGTACGTTGTCCACCCAAGCTACAAAACGGTCAGCTCCCACACATCTGAATTGTGTCGTAAGCTCGTGCGTATAGACATTGACTTTTGGCAAAGGATCCTTTGTGAGATACTTGAGGCCTTTTATCCGATCAATATTACGCTCTTCAGTTACGATTTTGCGCTCAATCTTTGCCATTTCTGCATCAGAATGATCACCATCCAAAGCTTGGCGATAGGCTTCTAGCTTTTTCTCTGCCTTAGGCTTTATCTTATTAGAGTACTCTGCTTTAAATTCTTTAATCTGCTTAATGTACTCACCTTGATAGTTCTCTGCAATTTTCTTAATTGCCTCGGAGTAACCAATCTCTTGATTCTTGACGGCTTGATGGTCATCAATGAAGAACACTGTCACCTTAGAGCAGTAGATGAGCGAGAGGGCTTGATTGAGTGGGCAATACACAGATTCCACTCCACACTTTTTCTTAAGCGATCCATCTGTTTGGTCGTTAGACTTTTCCTGAACACGATGTGCTTCATCGACAAGCAGGACATCTATTTGACTTTCTTTATAGCAAGCAGGGCGGAATTGGTAAGTCTTCTGTATCAAATCTTCTACTCCGCCAGTATGCTTCTTTCGGTTGCCGTTACTGCAATGGAGTGCCTCTGAAAGTTGCTTGGTGAGGGCTGTAGAACGAGTTGCATAATAAGCGTTACACTCCTTGCCGTTCTGCATAGCTTCTTTGTAAAGCTCAGAAAGAATCTTCAGTGCGATGACCGTCTTTCCTGTGCCTGGACCACCTTTTACGATGAAGACGCTCTTGTCGTTACTGTCAAGAGTCTTCTTCAAAACATTCCAAAACGTCTTGTATGCGTCGTCCTGGTCGCCGAGCAACACGAACGTGTTGTCATTTGGATCAATCATCATGTTGGCAGCAGCTTCAATCAAGGCCTTAGTTGGCTTAAGGTCTGTGCCCGCCAAACTCTTCGCAATGCCTTCACCCTGTCCGTTGCAGAGCAGATCGTGCAGATTCTGGCTCAGTTCTGCTGTCATATCCTTAGAGTAAATCGGACATCTCTCACGGAGTTCGGCAAACATATCATGGAACAAACCTTCCTTGCCTTTGCTCTCATAGTTGTAGCAATAAGCCAAGCTTGTCAACTCGTACTCCTCTTGGTCGAAGAGGTTGACAAAGTTGCGGAAGTGAATTTCGTATCTCTCTGCCTGCTCTGATGGGTGATCGACAATCTTGTCACTTCCACCAACGAAAACATTTACCCAGCGTTTTCCATAAGCAGAGGAAACTTCCACTTGATTACCCCACTGCTTTAGCTCAATCAGGATGACATTCTTTTTCCCATCCTTACCTGTGCCAAACAAAACGCAATCCACACGACCACCCACGGGTGCTGCATATTCGAAGGAAACATACACGTCGTCAGGATTTGGCAAATTGGCATCGCTCAACAATTTAGAGATGACTTTGGCGTTCTCTTCCCACGATTTTGTCTCGCTGTTGTACGTATCCAATAGGAACTTTCCACCCAATAGCATCTTTTCAATGTATTGGCCACGTTCAACATCCTTTTGAAACTCTGAAACTGTTGCCGTGTAATAGGCTTGTCTTAATTCTTTGGTTTTCATTTTCCTGTTGATAGTTAGTTACACAATATACGAATAGTGTTTACCATGTTTGATGGTGAACATAAATACCTCTAAACTTGATTTGATTTTCTTGCCATAAAAGATTTTATTTAAAAGTTACTATACTTTTCATGTCGTAGCTCCACCGTGGCTTCTTATGCTCGGTTGGCTTCACCTTGTTCACAAGGCTACTCTTGACATTTTCTATTGCAAAGTTAATATGTTTGTTGGAGAAAGACGAAAAAACTGTGCTAAGAATGGTTAATGTCTTGCAAAATTGAAATCAACGGTTACTGTTCCGTTGAAAGTGTAGGAATACTCGCCACCTGCCATTTTGAGGTTGTCGAATTTGAAAGTCATATCATCTTTGCTCTTGTCGATAGATACAACTTTGGCAGAACCGCTCTTGTAAGTAAGGGTAGTGTAGCAAGCATCGGATTCATCCAGTGCCATCAGCTCCAATGCCTTCTTAGAGAAATCATCACCTACTTTAGGCTCTGTTGAATCCGTGTAAGAGAATTGATAAAACCAACTGTCCTTAGTGTTACCAACTTGATTAAATACCCCTACAGTAAATTCACCTTTACCTGCTTCCGCATCGAAACTTCCCTCTTGAACAACATATGTGTCAAGTTCATAACTCTTACCATTGATTTGGATTGTGTTTGATGAAGAAGGATTATCATCATCATCGTCACTTCCGCAACTGATTAGTGCAAATGGCATCAAAGCGAGCAATGCCAACATCAACAACTTAAAATGCTTTTTCATTTTGCTTCATTTGACGCACCTTCAGCCCAAACAGTGTTGTTAGTAATTTGATGTTAGGGAGCATAAAAAGAAAAGTGAGGCTTTATTGCTCCTTTTCCCTCTGTGTGACGGCTTGGACTCCGTTGGTTTATGGAAAAAGGAGAATAAGCCCCACCTGTACGTATCTCGTTTTTGTATACGAATACACGCCAAGCAGAGGCATATTCTCACTACACTCCAATAAACCATTTTGCGAAAGTGTCCAAGTTTCACTCGTATAGGAATATAGCGAAATACGCTTCTCTAAATATGTCCGTCAATAAAGCCTATTTCGGCAATATGACACTGCAAAGATAACAATAAATGTTGAGACTAAAGAATTTCTCTTCATGAATTTGCTGTTTTGTGTTTGTATTTAGAACCCGTTGGCGGAATTAGATTAGTGCACACTTAATCCTAATGTCAGTTTGTATTAAATTGGGCACGCTGCTTGCCCAACTGGGGCAACGTGCTTGCCCATCATGGGCAACGTGCTTGCCCCAGTTGGGCAGATTTGCTGTCAGACGTCTGCCCAATAAGTTAATGTTGCAACACCCATATTCCTGTTTTCAGGATTCTGCCAACGCATACAATTCCTGTCGTCTAAATTCCTTTCATCTGATAATTCTTTTTATCTGACAATTCTCTTTTCATCAGCAAACCATCCAGACAATAGGCTGACAATTGCCTGACAGCCAACTATCTGTCTGTCAGAACATTACGGCAAAAAACCAGATGGTCTGACAGTTTTTAAGCAATTCTTGGTTTTTACTGAGAATCAGCGATATGGGCAACTTTTGCTCATATCGACCAACTTAAATTAATTCCGCCAACGGGTATTTAGAATAATTTTTTATCTGTGCAATCTATACTGCATCTGTGTCACAATAATCTTTTAGATTTGATTGATACATTTTTTATATGGTTTTATTTCTATCATTTATTCTCATGTTGCAAACATACTACTTGAGAGACTACTATTGCAAAATTGAATATTAAAAAATCTGAAGACTTGAAAGAAAAGGCATTTTGTATACCGGAAAATTTTCTAAAAGATGCATGGCAACCCCTTGTGGTCGATGCCTCGCTCCCTCTATAGGGGTAGGCAAAGAGAGGATACGGTGGAAGCCCTCCCTATAACGCATATATATACAGTACTTTAGAGTAGCTTGAATAGCTTTTGCTGCTGCTGAATGCTACACCTTATAATATAAGGTGGGCAACTATGTTTGCCTTGTATATACATAAAATTACGTGAATTTACACCTTATTATATATATAAGGGCTGCTCTTGATTGTCTTGTTGAGGCTTGAAATCAATTGATTTTAAGTAGTAATAATCGTGTAAGTGACTGATAGCCATGGTTGTGTATGAAGTTCGTGTTGTCCCCGATAAATATCCCCGACAATAGCTAACTCTCTGAATATCAGATATAGATTATAAATGAATGGGAGTAATCCTGATGTCCCATGCCTTGACATGATGCCCCGGCTTGAATCCGGGCGTAATGTCTCCTGCTTGAATATGGGCAAAGAATAAATACCAACTACAAAGAGACTTGTCTCGCAGCCACACGACTGCCAACAAGTCTCTTTTGTTTTCCATCATGATCTTAAGACCTTTTCCAAGAGGAGAAATAAATTACTCCTACTATTGACTACAGCCCCCACCTAACCTCCCCCGAAGTGGAGGGACAGATACAATTGATAGTATGATTGTCAAAGGATTATCCATAATCGGAGTAACCAGTTCCTTCCCTTGGGGAAGGTTAGGATGGGTTGTCCTACGGGGGAGAACGAGAGGGGCTGAAGTCGATCTGGTATTCAGATTATCAACTGTCTATCACGTTCCATAACCTACTACGCAAAAAATAATCGAAACCCCAAGTTCTTCACAGAGCCTGGGGTTTCTTGTCAAACAACGCATTTCTGAAAAACTGTTCTGAAATGCGCAAGCAAGTCAATCACTCTCACCATGAAGGTGAATCTTTCTGATAGCCTGCCCAATTGGAATTGGCAGACTCATCATATTCATTAGCATCGTCATCCCACAGTCCTTTCTTGTGAGATTTACTGTCCGCCCAGTTGTCATGAGATCCAGCGAGCATCTTGCCATAAATCTGGACATTCACGACTCCTGTTGCCGGCTTGATATATTTATTCTTTTTCATAATTCATTCATTTTAAGTCGTTAATATTCAGTCAGTGCATCAGAATGAGGGCTATCTTACCACAACCTTCGTCCCATTCACCATGTAGATGCCGCTTGGCAATGCCACTGTGCGTGTCTCGCCAGCCTTAAGAGAGGTAGTGTCTATTGTCTGTCCGTTGATGTTGCGGATATTGGTGCGCAGGTCCTTCGTTGCCGTGATGGTCAGCTTGCCTGTCTCTGCCGAGAACATGAAGCCGGCACTCGTCGTTGCAGTCTCCGTAGCATTGTCTATCCACGATGTCTCAGTGTTCGGCTCAAGCGAGATGTTGAGGTAGCGCACATTGTTAGCTCCGTTCTGACATGCGTAGTATGATCGGAATGGCAATACGTACACATCATGGAATCTATCGTCGAGGAGAAGTGATGAGATGAACTTATCCTTGTTGAAATAGAATATTCCGTCAGTCTTCGGCACTTTCACTCCGCAGTATGATCCGTAGTTCACGAGGGTTGTAGCTTCGCCCTTGATCTTGCCCGTTGCAGTCTCACCCTGGATGAGAGGCTGTGTGAGCGTTGCCGGTGTAGCCTCGATAGTAGAACCGCTCTGGCGAACAACGAAGAGTACCTTGTCGCTGTTGGTTTCCTCCATCTGGTCGATGCTCACGATGTAAGCCTTGTTTGGCTGTGTAACGAACTGTCCTGTGAATGGCGAGAAGTGTGCGTCTGCCTCGTAGATATATTCGCCTGTCTCCTGAGCGTTGCTGAATGTGTTGTCGGTATTCATCGTGTAGAACGTGAATGCGCAGTTGTCTTTGGTCTGCACATAGCTTCCTGTCTTTGTGTCCACTGCCACTGTGAATGGGAGCATCAGCGATACCCATTTCTTTGTTTCATTGTGGTTGAGCGTCACCTTTCTCTTGTATACCACCTCGTTGGCAGCATTGAGTCGGATGCTGTAAGGAGCGAAGAACGGCTGCTGGTCTACCAGTTCGATATCGTTTTCCGACACGAAATCGTCACCGGAGAGGGATTTCGTCACTACGTTCTTCAGGTTGGCTGTCACACCCTCTGGCATATAGAGCAGTGCGTTGTCGCCGAGCTTTGCCTTGAGGTCGGTGAGAGTTCCCCATGCAGGATCCGTATCACTGAAGAGAAGCGAGTTGATGTTGCTGGCATCGAAATAGAGGATGTGCTTGGTGTCTACAGGAGCGTTCTCCTTCTTGGCTTTGATGTCCTCATCAATCTTGTCGATAATCTGCTTTGCGTATACATATCCCTGACCTGCTGCGATAGGCTGGTTGACGGTGTCTTTCAGCGATACCTTCACGCCTACGTAATAGTTTGCGTCATAAGTGTTTGGCACTACGGCGTCTTTGTACACCTTGGTATAAGTCAGCTCCGGCACATAGTCTACTGTAGTCAACTTGAGGTCTGTAGAGTAGTATGCATAGAAGGCATGGCGTGGAGTAGTCGTAGGAGCGATGTTGTAGCGGGTCTCGTCGCAGACCACGAGATAACGCTTCACGTAGTCGTCACCATTGTTCACGACCATTTCATTCCATGTTCCGCCCTGAGTTTTGTATGCTGCATTTGAATAGCGGTTCTCTACATAATAGTGTGTATCGTCACCTGTTGTTCCAGCCTTGAAGATGTCGGAGTTGTTACACTTGAACGCCTGTGTTCCTGCCACCTTCACTTCAATCTTCTTGGTGTAGTCGTAGTCGGCAGCCTCTGAGCGATGAGCCTGGAGGTTCTCATTAATCAAATCGTAGTAATCAGACTTCACGAAGTGGTAGCGAGAGTGCTTGCCCTCTGAGCCAATGTTAGTGTATGTCTCATCAGCATTCTTGTGGTGGAGTCCCTCGAAAGCGAAACGCAAACCATTAGTACCGAAGTTTTTAGGCACTGCGAAATCCACCTTACCGTTAGTACCGATGGTGAAGTCGTCGGCGAGATACTGGTTCTTGAGTTTCTTCTCTCCCGATGGCTGGGTACAAGAGATATCCATCTTGTCGATGTATGGGTTGAGAGCCTCAAGCTGTACCTGCAGGCAAACGTATGCCAACTGATCACCTGTAAGTCCTTCAATCTGGAACTTGATGGCGTCGTTGTTAAGTTTCTCAAGAACGATGTCGCCAGTTGGATTGTCTTTGTTTACTGCCACTTCTTGAGCTACACCATTACCTGTCTTGTCAAACATCCTGACAGTGAATGAATTGTCAGAGCTTGTAACCGTTGAGTTAACAGCGATAGCATTAGACTGAGTAATGTTATAGGCGGCTTTACCATTACTATCATAAGAAATTATGTAAGAATTTGTACCGCTGACATAGAAGAGGGTTGTACCATCGGTATTAAATGAAGAGGCTTGGTTAGACTTGGTCGTAGTTTCCAAAGAATAGGTTGTAGGACCAAACCAAATGTGGCGTAAATAAACCGTTGAATTACCAGATGTCGTTGACAACTTTCCATCAGCAGCATAATTCCATACCACTTTGGTTGCAGTGAACTTCAGACTGGCATTCATATACTTACCCTTACCGTCGGTGATATAGATCTTGTCACCTTTCTTGATGTTCTGAGCAACATTATTTGCGTAAACCAAGCGAGCGCCCACAATACGATAGCCTACAGGGATGTTGACTTCACCCTGTGCTACGGCATCAGTTGGTGTTTCAAGCCAATAAGTACTGTTCTTGAGACCAATATAAGCATTAGTTCCATCGAAGTTTAATTTGGCAATGTTTCCATCACCAGCGGTTTCTGGTTTAGCAGCACCATCTACTATACCTGCATTTTCGTATAACAGAAAGTCAGCCTTGAGGTCCTTCACTTTGGTGTAAGTGTACTTATATGAAGTATAGTCATTTTTTGTTTCTTGTTTGATCGGTCCGAGGTCAACTCGCTGAGTCTGGAAAGGCAAAGCAAGACAACTCACGCCACTAGGCAAAGTGGTGACACCCGGTCTGAGGTTTTCATTGAACTTATCTGTACATTCGAAAGTAACGACAAAGGAAGTAATTTTAACCCTTGCAATCGCATTTTCTAAATGCTCCTGTTTAAAATAGAGGATATTACCCATATCTGAAGCGTTAAGAGAAGTACGCTGTATAACAACACCCTTATCATTTTGCTTCACAGAAACACTTGCGAGGGTTGAACTGAACGAAGAGTTCATTTCTATGAAAGTACTTTGAGTCGCACTATTGCTAGCATAGTCCATTACAATTTTGTAACTCGTAAAACGATAACCTTTAGGCAAAGACAATGACATATGGTTAATGGTAGTGGATTTGGCACCAGAAGCAAATACCATATATCCATCTACGACACCAACATTATTTGCATGTTTTGCCATAAGGCCATTATCAGTGAGCGTGCTTTCATCAGAATTCAGTAATGTCATTGGCAACTGATTGTGAACCCATGCTCCACCGTAACCTGCTTCATGTTGTTCTGATCCATAACTCAACGCCGATATCACATTACCGGTCTTTGGACTAATACTAACGGTCTGCGCACAGAGACCACCGCAAATCATCGTCAAGATGAGAATTGCGGCAGCCCTGATTACGCTTCTGTAATTAGCGACATTTAAATTTGTAGTTTTACTTTTCATAATTTTTAGTTTTTGTGGCGGCCTCCCGAAGGAGGCTGTCCATGATTAAACTTACTTTTTTGTTAGCGACATTATCTGTTTTAAGATTCACAACATTATTAATTATTGCTTACTTATTTTATATATGGAGAACCTGCGACCATAAAGATTCAGCAGGTGTGTTGGCTTGTTTCCGATAAACCTGTCGGTCTAAGGTGGCGACCGTCGTGTCAGGTTCTTGTTTGTTGTAACGATGCAAAGTAAATGAAATAATTCCATACTTGCAATAATTTCATTTGACTCATTGTAGCAATACACTTTGTTTTATGTAACGCTACGCAGAATAATACAATTGTTACAAAACAACACGTTTTTTATAAAATTTGGATACAAAACAAAATAAACCAAACAGGATATTTTTTACAAAGTTACAAAATCAATGAATGTCGTAAATTATCGCATCAAGCTAAAGCACAACGTTTTACAAAATATGAATAGCATAATAACGCAATTTGTAACATTTGCTATCTACAAAATAATGCGACATATCGCAAGAGAGGCTTGAAATGTAATTATTTTGCTATTATTAACAAAGAAAAGAAGTATGAATAAAAGAAAAGAATTATATTTGCAGCGAATACATAACACATTAATATATATTATCTCATCGCAATTAAAGCTATCAATACTGACCACACAAAGAAGACTTACCGAGAAACCTCCTGGAAAACGTCATCACTCCTTGACACAGAAGCAAGCAAGTGAAATATAACGGCGAATAAGGAAGTGGACCGATACCGACAACGGAAGTGGATGTTAAAGACGTGAAAGGAAAAGACAAATGGAGAAGAAACTAAACACTATATTGCTGATACTGGCAGTGACTATCGCCTTCATAGCTTGTTCACAGGATGAACAGGCAAAATCAACGGCTATAAAGAAGGCAAATTCCAAATACACCTTCGAATACGTTAGAGGCATCAGTCTGACTCAGCCCAAGCGCGCCCTGAAGATGATTGAGACCGGAAAGAAAGACGGTTCGATGACGAACATCGAGGCTAATTACCTTATGAGCATGGTTTACTACAACGGGCTGAGAAACTACAGCAAGGCGGCAAACTATGCCGTGGCAGCCCTCAACGACCCAGACATCAACAAATATCCGGAAAAGGAAAGGCAACTTTACAACATGGCTTCATCGCAGTTTTACAGCTGCGGCAACTATGTGGAAAGCCTTACCATGGCAGACAAGGGCATAAAGTTGGCATACGAGCATAAGGACAGAAAGCTCATGTCACAGCTGCTGATGACCATCGGCGAATGTCATGGCGAAGTGGGAAACATGTGGCATGCCATAAATACCTTCGACCGCTGCATACAGATAATTACAGAACAACTGAAGAAGACTCCCGACTGGGACACATATTTCGACCTCGCCACCGTGTACTCACTGAAAGCGAATTCGGCTATCGACATCAAGGAATACAAGCTGACCTGTTGGCGGAATTAATTTAGTGCATACTTAATTCTGCCAATGGGCTTGTCGTTAATGAAGTTTACGTATTGCAGAATGGTAAGTGCACTAATTTTGCCAATGATTCTGGCAAACAAACCATTCGTTATTTTCGCGTAGTTCCTGATGACCAGGAACTGGTCTGTAAGTTGAGAGAATATTGTCTCAATCCTCTTTCTTGCCTTTGCAAACGGAATGAATGTTGGTTTCCAGTCCTTTTGGTTGAGCCGATACGGACACTCCAGTCTTATGTGTGCGGTTTCGAACAAGTCAAGCTGTACGTCAGCTCCAATATACCCTTTGTCACCATAGATGCTACAGTCGTGATAAGTATGTTTTACATCCTTCATATAATGGAGATCAGCTACACTTGCCTTTGACAGATCATAGGAATGGATAACTCCACTTAACCCACAGAGAGCGTGTAACTTATAACCAAAATAATACGTATTCTGCGAAGCACAGAAGCCGAAGTCGGGAGCTTGCGAGAAATTGCCGGTACGCCCCATCTTGCAACGTTTTCCTCTTGCAACCCTACAAACCTCTATCGGCTTGGAGTCAACAAAGAACTGTTCCTCTCCGCCATCCATTTCCATGGCAATCCTCTTGCGCAGTTCCTCACACAGGCCTGACGTTTTCTTCCTGCGGTCATTGAACTGTCTCCTTGATATGAGATTGGGAATGCTGTCCTTGTACTCTTGCAATTTATAGTCGAACAACCACTTCTCACTATCAATGCTCTCGGTCTCTGCCGTCAGGGATAGCGCCACCACTTCCAAATCCGAAAACTTGGGAACAGGACCACGACGTGGAACATTACCCGATTCATTGACGAGATTTTCAGAGAATTGCTTGCATATCTCAAGTATTTTGACGAATTTTGTATAAAGGTTGTACATACGATGGTTCGAACTTAATGTTTTGGTCACTACTAAGTTACTAAAAATCAGCGATATGTACAACTTTTTACTCATATTTATCAACTTAAATTAATTCCGCCAACGGGTAAGCTGGTAATCGACATGCAGCCGAAATACAAGAAATGCCTGGACAAGCTGAACAAACTGAAGGAGGATGTGAGCGGTGCCAACGACGTGGCAAACGCCGGATACTACTCGCTATTGTCAATAGCATACGAGAAGAGCGGCAATCATGCAAAAGCAAGGGAATGCTTCGACAACCTGCTCTCCACACGTACTGCCCTCTTGCCCGACGGTGCATCATACGTAGTGCCTTATCTGCTGGAGACAAAGCAATACAAAGAGGCGTTGAAAAAAATCAACGAAGAGGAGAATACTTGGATGTCGCACGGAAGAGACACCGTGGACTACACTTACTCCAACACCATACTCATGAACAAAGCCCGTGTGCTGCAGGCTCTCGGAAGATATGAGGAGGCGATAAATACCGGAATGAGGGCATATAACCTGAGCGACTCGCTGACACGACGCATCAAGGAGCAGAACGCCACATGGCTATCGGAGAAGATGGGCAAGAAAGTGCTGAAGAGTTATATAGAAAACCAGGACAAGCAGCTGACGATAAACAGATGGGCAAACATCATCATGGGTGTATTGCTCTTCATCTGTATCACACTGATTGTCTTCGTCATTCGCGACAACAGGATAATAAAGAACAAGAACAGGGTGTCGTCATCGCTCATCGGGGAACTGTCTAAATACAAAACGGAACTTTTCGACAGGATGTCGGAACATCCAGACAAGGTGAATAATGCAGCATCAGCCAATGACAAGGCATCTGCAACAGATGACAAAGGAAAGGCTGTGAACTCCGGTGAGACAGTAAAGACGGAAAAGAAGACTGACAGCAAGGCTCACAACGAGGAGTATGAGCAATTCCTGAAGATTGAGAAGATAATATTCGAAAAGAACCTGTTCATCCGCACCAAACTATCGAGAACCGAAGTGGCAGCCGAAGCCGGAATGTCGACAAGCCATTTCAATGCCGTATTCGACAAATACTCACAGCTGACGTTCACTAACTATATCAACAACCTGCGTATGGAGCGTGCGGCAAAGCTGCTGAAGGAAAAGCCGAACTATTCTATCGAAGCCATCGCCCAGGAATGCGGTGTGCCGGTGAGACAGACGTTCTACAGACTGTTCTCAAAGAAATACGGTATGACTCCGGCGGATTATAGAGACAATATCTAATCCTAAAACGGGATTAAGCCGTCTCCCTCCAATGGTAATCAGGACGCTTAACCAAAATCAAGCATCAGGACGCTTGATATATTAATTTGAACCGACAGAACCCGTTTTATTATTTCATTAGCGGGTAAAATCAGATTTTCATCAGTGGAGCAGGAAATGGCTTGAGGGACTTACAGTTTCTCCAGCGCTGCCACCACGATTTTTTCTCTCCCCATCTCGAGCAGTCCCTGTCTCTCCAGCTCATGCAGGGCTTTAGAAACATTGAGACGGCTCTCGCCGATCTCCCTTGCCAGTCTCACCATACCAACGACAAGCGTTTTCTTGCCGGCAGGATGGAGACAACGGGAAGAGAGGAAAAAAGCAATCTTCTTTCTGATGCCCTCCGGTCTTCGGCGCCAGGGCAGATGCTGCATCCTTTGAGTCAAAGTGCAAAGGATATTCATCAGATTGAGGCGGAACACCTCAGAGGCAGTAACGATTTTCATTATCTCCGCCTTGTCTATCGTCAGGAGGTTACACTCCGTGGCGGCAATGAATTTGCGTGAGTACCGCTGTGTCAATCCGAACAAACGCTCGGGCTGCAACACGCAAGGCGTGGCAACACACTCCACTATGCGATACCCACCATCGTCGGCAACCGTCTCCACATCCAGTTCGCCCTGCAAGACAAACGACAGTCCGTTGCACACCTCTCCTTCGGCAACAACCGTTCCGCCCCGCTCCACCTTGGAGAAGCCAAGTTTGACATGAGCTATGGCATTGTCAAACTCGCTCAGGCTCATTCCCTGGAACAGAGGAAGGCGAGCCAGCAGACTATATGGATTGAAGTGATTACCCACGATATTTTATTTATCCACGATATATCCCTTCATCGAAGGAGAGAACCACACAGCATTCTTTCCTTCAGAATCAGAATAGATGAAATAAGCCATCAGCTCCGTGTGCTTCTCCAACACCTTCTTCGCCTTGTCGAGACCGAGCACCATGAATGATGTGGCATAGGCGTCGGCAGTGGCGCAGTTGTCGGCTATCACCGTGGCAGACAGGATATTGTGCTGCACGGGGCGACCGGTCTTGGGGTCGATGGTATGGGCATATTTCTTGCCGTTCTTATAATAGAAGTTGCGATAGTTTCCACTTGTCGCCATCGCCTTGTCGGTGACATTGAGCACGGTCTGCAGTTCCTGGTTCACGTTCAGCGAATCGTCGGTAGGCTTCGTAACACCGATCTTCCACGGCATACGCTCGTCGTTGACGCCACTCACCACAATCTCTCCTCCTATCTCCACCATATAGTTCTTTATTCCCTTTGAGGCGAGCAGGCGCGCCACCATATCACAGCCATAGCCCTTGGCGATGGCACTGCAGTCGAGCATCGTGGCTGAATTCTTCTTCACCACTCTCCCACTCTTCATGCTTACCTTATGGAAGCCCACAATCTTCCTCAGCTGGTTTATCTTCCTGTTGTCAGGCATCTTGCCGTGTTTGAATCCGAATCCCCATGCGTTCACCAATGGCGCCACGGTGATGTCGAAAGCTCCGTCGGTCTCTCCAGACACCTGTTCTGCCAACTTGAACACCTCGGTGAACATACTGTCAGCCACGACATCCTCATTGCGGTTTATTCTGGAAATAATGGACTTTGGATTGAAAGTGGAAAGCGAATTGTCCACCTTCTTCAGCTCAGCCTCGATTTCCGGCTGCAAGTCTTTGTCGCTCTGATATGTAATATTGTAAACGGTGCCGAACACGAAGCCCGTATTCTTCTGGAACGGAGCATTGCGCTGCTTGGCTACAATCAGCACCGCCGCTATAACGACAAACGAGAGGATACCCAACTTGAGGTATCTCATTTTCTTTTTATTATCCATATTTCTTTGATTTGTCTGCATTTATGTCTTTTTGAATTATACCTTATATACCTTTATTATATATCGACGTATACCTTCAGTTCTTACATCAACATCAGAGATTGCCTTCCTCTGGATGCACCATGCTATATATCCAGCGAGATGTTGAAGAGAGCACCGAAAGCCGTAGTGCCAGTCTTTCCGAATCCGGGCACATACCATGACTTGCCGAGCTTTCCCTCGTCTGCTGTCAGCTTCTGCTTGTAGCGCAGGCTCCAGCCGAGATGCAGCGGA